>JALVAL010000500.1 GCA_027011205.1 Gammaproteobacteria bacterium | reverse complement strand
ATAATGGATCAGCAAAAACCATTTGTATGCAGTCAGTCCACGCTGGTCGTTGGGCTGGGCGCTACCGGTTTGTCTGCTGCCCGTTATTTGACTGAAAAAAATTGTCCTGTTGCTCTGGCAGATACTCGTGAAGATTCCCAGTTTCAGGAACAGTTAGGCAGAGAATTTCCTCACGCGGAAATTGTGCTGGGTGAATTTAATTATGAACAGTTTAAAGTTTATCCTCAGATTATAGTCAGTCCCGGTGTTTCTGTACGCAGTGAACTGTTTAAAACATTGCAGGAAAATGGTCATCTGATCATTGGTGATATTGAATTATTTGCTCAGGTGACAGATAAGCCGGTTATTGCGATTACCGGTTCCAATGGTAAAAGTACTGTGACTACCCTGGTAGAAAAAATAGCCAATGATTGTGGTATTAAGACTATTGCCGGGGGAAATCTGGGTATTCCGGCACTGGATTTGCTAAAAACCGGTAGTGAACTTTATATACTGGAGTTATCCAGTTTTCAGCTTGAGACGACTTATAGTCTAAAAACCCTCAGTGCTGTGGTCCTTAATGTCTCAGAAGATCATATGGACAGATACCAGGATATGAATGATTATCGAAGCGTGAAACAAAGTATATATGCTCATACTGACTGGGCTGTTATCAATAAAGATGAAGCAGAGCTGGTGCAGTTTGCAAAAAAGAATTTATCAGCAGAACAGTGTCTTTACTTTGGCAGTGATAAACCGGCTGATAATGAATATGGTCTGCAACAGACAGGCTCGTACTATAACCTTAATAAGGGTGAAAAGATTTTACTGAATAGTAAAATGATACACATAAAAGGAATATACAATTATCTGAATATTCTGTCGGCTATTGCCCTGCTGGAACCCTTGTCACTGGATAAACAGAAAATGGCTCAGGCCATTAATGGTTATGCGGGTCTGTTGCATCGCTGTGAATGGGTGGCAGAAATTGATAATGTGCAATATTACAATGATTCAAAAGGCACTAATGCCGGTGCCAGTATCGCGGCTATTAATGGTCTGGAGACTATTGCAGATAAGCCTTATGAACAACGGCAATTAATTTTAATTGCCGGAGGAACAGGCAAAGATGCGGATTTTAGTGAGTTAGGACAGGTGATTAAGGAAAAAGTGAAAGCTCTGATCCTGATGGGTAAAGATGCCCGGCTTATTTATCAAAGTACTGTCCAGGCAGGGATGGATAATGAGTGGATTTATCAGGTACAGGCGATGCAGGATGCGGTGCTGCAGGCCAGACAACTTGCCGTTGCCGGTGATCAGGTTTTATTGTCGCCAGCCTGTGCCAGTTTTGATATGTATGAGAATTATATTGCACGGGGAAATGACTTTAAGGAAATAGTGACTGGCTTATCGTCCAGGCAGTCTCAGGGGGAACTGAGAGATGTCAGCTGATATTTATATAAATAATGGCCGCAGAGATCGCTCTGAGGATGAATCCCTGAGCAAATTGTTTGAACGCAGTGCCAGACAACGTGCCGCTAAGTCAGGCACGGGTAAAAAATCTCCGAAGACAAAAAATGCTAAGGGTAAAAAGAAATCGGTAGCCAGGAAAATTGGTAGTGTAAAGCAGACGGTTACAAAAGATGAACAGCAATGGTTACTGGATCCCTGGATATTATTATTCAGTATCAGCCTTATTTTGCTTGGCATAACTATGGTGGGATCTGCATCAGTTTCTATTGCTGACAGAAATAATGGTGAGCCATTTTACTATCTCTATCGTCAGTTAATGGCAACGGGTCTGGGAGTTGTACTGGGTGCAATCGTATTGTTTACACCCATGAAATTCTGGCAGAAAGCCGGCCCGTTAATTTTATTTACAGGTTTGCTGCTGCTGGTGGCAGTACTGGTTCCGGGAGTTGGTCGGGTTATTAACGGCAGTGCACGCTGGATTCCTCTGGGATTATTTAACCTGCAGGTTTCAGAAGTCATAAAACTGGCTATGGTGATTTATCTGGCGGGTTATCTGGTTAGACATAATGATAATGTTAAGAAAAAACTAAAGGGTTTTTTAATGCCAATGATGGTGCTGGCCGCTATTGCCGTTTTATTACTAATGGAACCTGATCTGGGTGCCACAGTGGTTATCTCTGCAACTGCATTGGGTATGTTGTTTCTGGGTGGTGTGCGCTTATGGCAATTTTTATTATTAATGATCATGATGGCTCTGGTGGTGTATCTGCTGATTATATTTGAGCCTTATCGACTGGAACGTTTACAGTCATTTATGAATCCGTGGGAAGATCCATTTAATAGTGGTTTTCAGTTGACTCAGTCATTAATAGCATTTGGTCGTGGAGAAATGACCGGAGTGGGTCTGGGTAATAGTATTCAGAAACTATTTTATCTGCCTGAGGCACATACGGATTTTCTATTTGCAGTATTAGCAGAAGAATTAGGTGGAATAGGTGCTATCAGCGTTATTGTGATATTTGCAGCGTTGGTCAGCCGGGTTTTTATTCTGGCAAAAAGAGCTGATGCAGCCAATATGTTTTTTTCAGCGTATTTAATGTTTGGTATTGCTATCTGGATTGGATTACAGGCCTTTGTCAATATTGCAGTGAATATGGGAGTGTTGCCTACTAAAGGACTGACCCTGCCATTAATGAGTTATGGCGGCAGCAGTATGATGGTTATGTGCATTGCCATTGCCCTGATCTTACGTGCAGAACATGAAATAAGATTTAAATATCCACTGGGCAGTAGTATCTGGTCTTTTTTTGATAAAGAAAATACAGTTAAAAACGGACATAAGGCTAAAGGAGTTATGGCATGAGTATAACGGAGCCTGTTATGACCGGAAGTACCATCGTATTAATTATGGCTGGTGGAACCGGGGGACATATTTTCCCAGCCCTGGCAGTTGCTGAGGTATTAAAACAACAGGGTGCGAGTATTGAATGGCTGGGAACAAAAAAAGGTATGGAAGCAAGACTGGTGCCTGAATATGGTTATCCGGTTAATTATATTGATATATCAGGACTTAGAGGTAAGGGGGTTAAAACCTTATTAACCATGCCTTTTAAATTATTAAAAGCACTAATGCAGACTTTGGGTGTGTATCGGAGAATTAAACCGGATGTGGTATTAGGTATGGGCGGTTTTGTTACCGGACCCGGTGGACTGGTTGCCTGGTTGATAAGAAAACCACTGGTGCTGCATGAACAAAATGCGATTGCCGGCCTAACTAATAAACTGCTGTTTAAAATGGCTGATAAGGTTTTTTCAGCATTTCCCGGTGCCTTTAAAACATCGGATAAGTTAAGCATTATTGGTAATCCTGTTAGAAAAGAAATTGCGAAAATGCCTGCACCAAAACCACGTCTGGAACAGAAGTGGACACAGAATCAGCATGAAAAGAGTTGTTTAAATATTCTGGTAATTGGCGGAAGTCTGGGTGCAATGGCACTGAATGAAACCATTCCTCAGGCATTAATAATAATGATGCAAAATTCCTTTTTACAGGAAAGTGATTTTAGATGTATTGACATCAGACACCAGAGTGGTGAAAAACATCTGGAAAAAACCATGGCTAATTACAATAACCTGGAACAGTATAACGAGATCCACTATGAAGTTGTTCCATTTATTAAAGATATGGCCAGCAGCTATCAATGGGCTGATTTGGTTATCTGTCGTTCCGGAGCCTTAACGGTCAGTGAAATTGCGGCTGCGGGGCTGGCTTCGATACTGGTGCCGTTTCCCTATGCAGTGGATGATCACCAGACAGCCAATGCAGCTTTTCTGGCTGATCAGGGGGCAGCTATTTTAATTCAGCAAAAGGATCTGGAAAAACAACAACTGGCTGAACTATTAAGTGCTTTAAACAAACAGAAAATTATGACAATGTCCGTTAAAGCAAGACAGCTTTCTATTAGCAATGCGGCCGAAATTGTCGCCCGTGAATGTCTGGACCTGGCAGGGTAGAAATTAAATGAAGACACATTATAACGAACAGGCAACCATTAATAATCACCCTGAACTGACCATGGGCAGGATCCGGCATATCTATTTTATTGGTATTGGCGGTGCAGGTATGAGTGGTATTGCAGAAGTGATGCTTAATATGGGGTATCAGGTTTCAGGTTCTGATCTTAACCTGTCTAAAGTAACTGAAAGATTAAGCAAAGCTGGCGCAAAAGTTTATCAGGGACATAATGCAAATCAGGTAGCAGAGGCGCACGTTATTGTTACTTCCACAGCAGTCAGTCAGGATAATCCTGAAGTGCTCAGAGCGAGAGAATTAAGAATACCGATTATCCCACGTGCAGAAATGCTGGCGGAATTAATGCGTTTTCAGTTTGGCATTGCTATTGCCGGTACTCATGGCAAGACCACAACCACTTCTCTGGTGGCCAGTGTATTAGCGGAAGGCGGCCTGGATCCAACCTTTGTTATTGGCGGTAAACTCAATAGCGCAGGTACCAATGCCAAACTGGGAGCCAGTAAATATCTGGTGGCAGAAGCGGATGAAAGTGATGCTTCATTTTTACATTTGCAACCGATGATATCTGTGGTAACCAATATTGAAGCAGATCATATGGATACCTATGGTGGTGATTTTGACAAACTAAAAGCCACCTTTAATGAGTTTCTGCATCAATTGCCTTTTTATGGTCTGGCGGTATTGTGTATTGATGATCAGGTAGTTGCAGAGCTGGTGGATAAAATTTCAAAACCGGTAAAAACGTATGCTCTGAATAATGATGACGCAGATGTAAAAGCATTTGATATTGAACAGAAATTTAATCAGACATCTTTTAAAGTGTCCTGTAAGGATACTCAGGGTAAACATAAGGACTGGTTAAGTATTACTTTAAATATGCCGGGTTTGCATAATGTTCAAAATGCTCTGGCTGCTATTGTTATAGCTGATGAACTGGGAGTAGAAAAAAACAAAATTGCTCTGGCTCTGGAAAAATTTGAGGGTATTGGCCGCCGTTTTCAAATGTATGGTGAGATGGATTTTGAGGGTACTGACGCCATGTTAATAGATGATTACGGTCATCATCCAACAGAAGTCAGTGCCACGATTAGAGCTATCAGAGAAGGCTGGCCAGAAAAAAGACTGGTGGTGTTATTTCAACCGCATCGTTATACCCGGACCAGAGATCTGTTCGAAGATTTTGTCCATGCATTAAGTCAGGTTGATCAACTTGTTTTGCTGGAGGTTTATTCAGCAGGAGAAGAATCCATTACCGGTGCGGATTCAAGAGCATTAAGCCGCTCAATACGCAATCGGGGTAAAGTCGATCCAATTTTTGTAGAGGATCATAATGAAATTAATAATGTCTTAATTGAGACTATAAAAGATGGTGATATTTTACTGACTCTGGGTGCCGGTAATGTGGGGGCAATAGGAGCTGCTATTTATGAGCGGTTCAAATCAGTATCATGAAACAGTCTGAAGCAACTAATTTACAGCAGCAATTACTGACAGCGATAGACACTGGTCAGCTGACCGGGCAATTAAAAATAAATGAGCCCATGTCACGTTATACAAGCTGGCGAATTGGCGGCATGGCTGAATGTTGTTATCAGCCCGGTTCGGTAGATGATTTACAGACCTTATTGAAATTAACAGCACTACCAGTACCTGTGTACTGGATTGGTCTGGGCAGTAATTTATTAATAAGAGACAGTGGACTAAAAGGTCTGGTGATTAATACTAATGGGGTGTTAAATCAGTTGAACATATGGTGTAAAACTCAGAGTCATAAGAACCTCTGTTATCTGCAAGCAGAGGCGGGGCTTACATGTGCTGTTTTTTCACGCAAAGCGGCTCATCAGGGACTTAATGGGGCGGAATTTTTATCCGGAATTCCCGGCACTATTGGCGGTGCACTGGCAATGAATGCCGGTGCCTTTGGCGGGGAAACGTGGCAGCAGGTCATCAGTGTTGACATAATTGATCGTCAGGGAAATATCAGTCGCCGGACTCCGGAAGAATTTAAAATTGATTATCGTCATGTTGAATATAAAAACAATACTCAACAGCAGTGGTTCATTCGCGGTACCTTCTGTTATGAACAAAATGAGGCAGAACTGGAACAAAGTAAACAGGAAATAAAAAACTTATTAAAGAAACGTGCCCGGACACAGCCTACAACACAGGCTAATGCGGGATCAGTTTTTAAAAATCCTGCCGGTGATCATGCAGCGCGTTTAATTGAAGACTGTGGGCTGAAAGGTAAATCAATAAACGGGGCACAGGTTTCAGAAAAACACGCTAACTTTATTATTAATACCGGCCAGGCAACAGCAGGCGATGTGGAAG
>JALVAL010000499.1 GCA_027011205.1 Gammaproteobacteria bacterium | reverse complement strand
GGATTATAATAGAAATAGTCTGATGTGTCCCGAACTTTTTTCAGATTGTTGATTATGGAGTATTACGATGTTTTTATGAGTATTCAAGCATGCTTGCCGGAACCATACCGTCAGTTATACCTTTTATATAGCCGTCAACTTCTCTGAGGTCGGGGTAATCACCTGTTTCGGATTTATAAATTAAATCTGAGCCTCTATAGAATACTAAAATGTTATCACTTTCAGCTATTGGACTAAGAAATATAAGAATAGATAAAAATGTAAAACGGAACACAATAACCTTCCTTGTGTGGTTAACTACACCTGCGGATTAGCCAGATGGATGGCTTCCAGCAGCCGGTTCTGGATATATTAAAGCAATTTGAAGATGTTTATAAAATTAGTTAAATAACATACGTGAAACAGAGTACTTAAGATTAGACTGTAGCTCTAAACTTTACTTATAAAAGGAAATATAGATTATTATCAAATAAAAGACAGTATTTTCAGTCCAAGTACAACAAAACCATTTTTTATAAATCCAGGACAAGACCATGTGCGGCGGCGTTCGGTATACTATAAACAATGAAACAGTACGGGTGTATTTTCCTAATCCCCAGGCACAGCTGCCTATTCTTATGAAGGACGGTAATATTTCCTTATTACCATGGGGTCGAAGAAAAGAACAGGAAGGTAATCTGCCGTTGGGTGGATGGGCGAGACTGGATTCTATTAACGCTGGCAAATGGGAATATGTCCAGCCGACACCTGTAAAAATTGCTGTCGATGCCTTTATGGAGAAAGATCACAATAAAGACATATATGGACGCCCCCCGAATGTCAACTGATTTTGCTCTAAATCTTTTGCTTTTTAGCTCAATTTGTTAGATTTAAAATAAAGTTATTCATTAACCTGAAAGTAATTGGAGAACAGATTTTTCTTTTCTCCCTGGTCAGGTCGATTTTTTGGTGATCACCTCATTTATTCAGTAATTCACAAATAGAAGTTTAGTATGAGTCTTATTCACATATCCATAGGTCTGCCCGACCGGAGAGACCTTTAGGTTTATCTCGTAGGGAGTGGCCTGGCCTGTGGGTATGTGAATAAGACGGTTTAAATTGTTTTTCTCCTTATTCCTCACTTGTTCGCCTTTAGAAAAGGATCCAGGCCGCTCACATATATCCGGTCTCATTGTGGCAGTGTTTTATCTGCCGGACCTTGATGAAATACGCACCTTATCACCTATACACCCACGCGGTGTTTAACCAATGTCCTATCAGGCTCTGATAAGGCACATAAGCCGTTTTCCTCATCCATTATTGCGACGGGAGGAGAGGTTATTTTATAAGTTTATTTTCATTTAATATTGAGCTGTGATTTTTTTAGGATCGTAAGTTTCACCCTGTAATATCCGCCAGGCTGCCCGTGTTAATTTATTGGCCAGTGCAACATAGGTTTTTCTTTTACCTCGCCTTGCAACCAGACGCTGAACCCAACAACTCAACGGGTCGCTTTTTTTATTGAGCAAAGTCCAGCTGACGACGGTTCGGGCACCATGTATGAGTAAGGATCTTAAATATTGATCCCCTTTTTTGGTGGTGTCTGCATTGGTATTTTTACCACCGGTACCAAAATGAGCCGGCGTTAAACCAATCCATGCTGACATTTGTCTGCCTTTAACAAACTGACTGCCATTGCCAACGGCTGCATATAATGC
>JALVAL010000498.1 GCA_027011205.1 Gammaproteobacteria bacterium | reverse complement strand
GTCTTATACCATCGGCATTATCTTTTATGTGCTGGATGATAAAAACAAACTGCGCCACTCACATGGAATATGGCACCTTTTTGTGCTCTTTGGCTCTATAAGTCACTTTATTTCTATCATTGTATATGTGAGATAACAGTACAGCTATTCTTCTATAGCTATACGGTATCCTGAAAAAATCGCTATCACTCAAATACCGTCCTCCATTAAGAGGGCGGTATTTACAATCAGAGCTATTTTGCAAAGGGTATTTTTTTCACCACAACTCGACCGTTTAGTCGTTGTAAAGGACGATTGTTGGGATGTTTCAGAGCGTACTGGAAGGCTTCTAGCTGTTGACGATTAACATTGGAGCGAGTCTGCAGTACAATCCAGCGAACGCCTTCTGTGCAGGGTGGCGTGGTCAGTGAGCCACTGTAACGAAAATAGTTTTTAACGACCTTATCACGTTCAAATAATTCCAGGTCTCTGACGCCGGGACGTGTGGTTTCTCCAATATTAAACGGCATGACCTTCAACAGGGGGTCCAGTGCAGTATTAACCGGGCCTGGACGATAAAGCAAAGATACTACCGCAATTTCATTATCTTTACTGACATGTACAAAGTGCGCTTCCAGTGGATAGGAAACGCCATCTATACGAGTCTCACTGGGGGTATGAAAATTTATCTGTTTAAGAAAAAAAGGTTTTTCATCAATGGTAATTTTACCGCCAGAACGGATGTTAACCTGAATAGTATGGCCATTATTGACCATATTCTCCGGCACCAGCATATTATATTCAAAGCGGATGCCTTTTAATTTCGCGGCTACTGCAGTACTGATATTAATAGGCGACTGATTTTTACCCATTTTACAGGTTGTATATTCGGGAGATAAATCACCCCAGTGAGCTGGCCCGGTTGCTCCCTGATAAGACCATTTTACATGCGTATCGGCTGCTTTGTCATTACTATTACTGTCGTTATTATCCCTGGCAAAAGTCCATGCTGGTAATGCGATTAAGGCAGAAAGCAACAGAAAACCTATAGGTTTCATGGTTGTAAACTTCATATATTTCATCCTGTATTTGGGTAGGTAGCTATAACTATAAGTGAAAGTCATAACATTTTCATCCATTTTGACATAAAAAATAAGCACTAATCACTTTGCATTTACAAAAATTCCACTATACTTAAGTTAGTAACCAAGCAAATTAATAGGTTATTATTTAGATGCATAAGGAATTACCCATAGGGGGAAGACAATGTATGATACAGTTAATTTGGTTCGCATCACTGACATAAATCCTCAGGATGTTAAACAACAGGCCAGTGCGATTGGTATTAACCTGACCGATGAGCATTGGGAAGTCATTAAATTTATTAAAAATTTTTATGACTACCATGAAGACGAAACTCTGGAAGTCAGAGATTATAATAATGCATTTAAAGGAAAATATGCAGATAAAGGCGGTTTGCAATATCTCTATCAATTGTTTCCAGATGGGCCGCTCAATACTCTGACCCAACTGGCAGGTATTCCACAAGTGGGCAGTAGTCGAAATCCGTCAACAGGATCAGCGCAATAATTGCCCTTTTGATAAATAGTTAATTACAGTTGATTAATATAGCCTGTCCCCAGTTGAGCCATTTGTTTTTCTATCCAGTTTACTCGGCGCTGGGTATAGGATGAGGCTTTTTTAACATGAAACCGGTATGGG
>JALVAL010000497.1 GCA_027011205.1 Gammaproteobacteria bacterium | reverse complement strand
GAATATAAGAGACTTATAAACCAGTATTTTGATCTCTCTTTTTTTGTTTTTCAAGCCTTAACTGTTGAATTTTCACTTTAATTTCATCGTTTTAGAAGATCTGCACCCTTTTAAATTAGCGCGTTCAGCAAAAGAATAAAACACTTATTTCTCTTGTCAAACATATACTCTCTTATCTTTTGTTCTAGCTCTTTCTGAACGCTCAGCACTGTCTTTTAACATCCAGCATATCCCGAATACTATCACCCAGCATATTAACTGCCAGCACCACCATCATCAATGCAATACCCGGTACCAGTACCATATGCGGAGCCATTAATAGATACTGGCTGCCGTCTCTGATCATACTGCCCCAGGAGGCTTCGGGGGCCTGAATCCCCAGGCCGAGAAATGACAGGCCGGCTTCAGCTATAACTACACTGGCGATGCCGAAGGTTAATTCTATTAATAACGGAGCTATCGTCAGCGGCAGTATATGATAAATAATGATCCGGCTATGGGATGCGCCCAGTGAACGGGCAGACAATACATGTTCACTTTGTTTAATAGACATGACCTGCGCTCTGGATAAACGGGCAAAACCAACCCAGCCAACCACACTCAGGGCAATGATCACATTGGTAATGCCCGGTCCCATTAAACCGGATAAGGCAATAGCCAGCAAAATACCCGGAAATGCCATAAAGATATCAATAATACGAACCATCAGATGATCCCATCGACCACCAGCATAAGCACTGATAACACCAATACTGGTGCCGACCAACAGGGAAACCAGTACTACACCAAAAGCTACCGTAAAGGAAGTATAGGCACCCGCCATCAGACGATCAAACAGCGGTCGACCTAAATCATCATAGCCAAAGATACTGTTTTGATCCGCTGTTTTGAGGATTTTTTCCAGCACAATGCTATTGGGATGCAAGTCCATCACCGGCACCAGGATCACCATCAGCAGCCAGACACTCAGAACACTGATTGAGAAATAAAAACGCATATTGTACCCGGATATACATTTTATCATTGGCTTAAACGAATCCTTGGATCCAGCGCACCATAAACAATATCAGTCAGAGTGTTAATAATGACATAAGTAGTACTGATCAATAAAATACAGGCCTGAACTACCGGATAATCACGTTTTTGAATCGATTCTATGGTTAACTGCCCCAGACCCGGCCAGGAAAAAACCATTTCCGTGATCACGGCGCCTGCCAGTAAAGCCCCGATTTGCAGTCCAATCAAAGTCACTACCGGTAGCATGGCATTTTTTAAGGCATGTAAACCAATCACCCGTACGGTTCCCAGCCCTTTGGCTCTGGCCGTGCGAATATAGTCTTCATTTAACACCTCAAGCAATGAGGCTCTGATCATACGGGACAAAATAGCGGCCAGAGCCGTGCCCAGAGTCAAAGCCGGTAATACCAGAGAAATCAGGCCATCCCGGCCGCTGACAGGAAACCAGCCAAGCATTATAGAAAATAATAAAATTAATAATGGCCCCATCAGAAAATTAGGAATAGAAATCCCCAGCAGAGAAAATGTCATGGCCGTGGTATCTTGCCAGCGATCCTTTTTTAAAGCCGCCAGAATACCCAGCGGAAAGGCCATAAAAAAAGCCACCAGCAAGGCTGCCAGAGTCAGTTCAACGGTCGGTGAAATACGTTCTGCAAGCAGTTCTGAAACAGGCTGTTTAGAATGCAGAGAAGTGCCTAAATCAAACTGGCTCAACTTATACAGGTATTGATAAAATTGTTCTGTCAGGGGTTTATCCAGGCCCAGAGTCTGACGCAGCATTTCTCTGTCCACCGAACTGGCTGATTCACCCAGCATCACCTCTACCGGATCGCCAGGCACCATGTGGATTAGCATAAAGACTATAAATACCACACCGAAAATGACTATCAGCGCACTAATAAGACGACTTAAAATATAGCCAGACATCAGACACAAATCTCGGTTAGCACTGAATCAGCCCTCAATATAGACTGCCAGGCCGGTAGTAACCTGCTCAAATAGTTTTATAATGTCAGCATTACGCATTTTTATACAGCCATGGGAACTGGGTATGCCCATGGGGTTACTGTCCGGACAGCCATGAATATAGATATAACGCCGCATGGTATCCTGCTCTCCCAGACGATTAAAACCTGGCTCCAGACCACTGAGCCACAGAATACGGGTCAGGATCCAGTCACGTCCCGGATGTTGTACCTGCAGTTGTTCTGACCAGAGTTCTCCGGTGGGACGACGACCGACAAACACCGTGTCAGCCGGACAATCCACACCGATTTTAGCTCGAATTTTATGCCAGCCTCTGGGTGTGCATTCACTGCCGTAACGTTCTCCAACACCATTTTTACCGGTAGCCACCCGAGTATCAAACACAATATTACCCGCTTTTATATACTGCAGGTTTTGTTCAGCTACTGAAATAAATAAATAACTTTCTGGTACAGGTGCGCCATCAGGACCATTAAGAGGTATTTTCATGCTTCAACTTCCATACTTCAATTGTCATTGTTCAGTTTTATCCTTAATTGTGCTGCGGTTACTGACTCTTATGGTATTGATTAAACCATCGTAATTGCCATCGGATGACAGCTGATAACCGGCGACATTCTGACGGTAAAAAACAATATTATCCTCATACCATAAGGGAATATAAGCTAACAGGGTATTTAAATGTTTTTGCAGGCGTTGATACAGCACTGCCTGCCGGTTTAAATCTGCTTCAGTTTCAGCCTGCTCTATCAACTGGTCCACTATTTTATCACTCAACCGTCCCCGGTTCGCACCCGCTGGCGGTAATGAATGGCTGTGAAAAACATAGCGAAAGATATCCGCTGTCCGAATACCCACCCAGGTCAGACTATAAAGCTGAAACTTGCCTTTTTTAATATCACCATAAAAAGTCCCCCAGTCATAACTTCTGATATCCACATCTATCCACACTTTTTTTAACTGGCTTTGAATAATAGTGGCAATGCGGATCCGAAACGGATCACTGGAAGTTTTATAGCTTAAGTGTAAACGGTTTTGCTCAGAATAACCTAATGCACGCATGATCTTAAGCGCCTTTTGAGGATTATAGTCCCAGGCTTTTAAATCAGCCCCCAGCCAGTGTGTTTCAGGAAAAAAACCTCGGGCACTCTGAGCCGCGTTACCCAGAGCATAGTGAATTATTTTCTGTTTATCCAGAGCATGGGCAATAGCCTTTCTGAGTGCCGGATTAGACGTTATTTTGTCCTGCAGGTTAAACCCCAGATAACTGTAATTTGAGCCGCTATGGGACAGGAACTTTATCTGTACCTGCTGCTTCAGATAACGAATATGCTCTGGCGGCAGATTGTTCTGAATAATATCCAGTTCACCGCGCAGTAATTTTAACACTCGGATAGTAGGATCTTTAACCGTTAATAACTCAAATTCCTGGGCATCACTTCGACGCCGCAAATAAAGCTCGGTATCATAAGGCCAGCGGGAAAATTCAAACGGCCCGCTGCCCACCGGCTGATTATTAAATGCATGACCCTGTCTGAGTAAATCTTCCGGAACAATCCCTATTATCAAAAAAGCAGGAAACATGGGATCGTTTCGACTCAGATAAAAATCAATGGTCTTATCATCCGGTACTTCAATACGTTCAATATGTTTGAGCAGATTGCGCTGCGGAGAACCGGTTTTTTTATCCAGCACGGCCTCATAGGTGGCTTTGACATCTCGGGCGGTTAATGGCTTACCATGATGAAAAACCGATTTTTTAATCAGGGTAAAACGATAATGACGCAGGCTTAATTGCTGCCAGGATGCAATACCCGGTATCGGCCGGTCATCTTTGCCAAACGCTACCAGCGTCTGGTATATCAGCCGAATAATACGGCTGGATACGGCATCCGTAGCCTGCAGCGGATCCAAAGTAACCGGAGCAGAACTGATCCCCAGACGAATCATTGCTCCCACCTGCTGAGACTGTCTGCTATCACAGGATAGCAGAACAATACAGAGAACAAAAATTAGGGCACTATAAAGAACCGGGGGTACAGCTAAAAAAGTCCGTTTAAATAATTGAGCTAACAAAAATAGCCTGCTTATATTTTTTTGAATAAGGCAATGGATTCAACATGTGCTGTATGGGGGAACATATCCATAACACCCGCTTTGACCAGTTTATAACCATTTTGATGCACCATTATTTCCGTATCTCTGGCCAGAGTAGATGGGTTACAGGAGATATAAACAACGGTATGAGCGCCCAGTTTAGGCAGATACTCAGCAATTTCTCTGGCACCGCTGCGAGCCGGATCCAGTAGAATTCGATCATATTTCTGCTGTGCCCATTTCATAGCAGTAAAGTCTTCGAATAAATCAGCCGCGTAAAAATCAGCATTCTCAATACCGTTTTTCAGGGCATTCTGTTTAGAACGAACCACCAACTCAGAACTGCCTTCAACCCCTGTTACATGGGCCACTTTGCGAGCCAGGGGCAGGGTGAAATTTCCCAGTCCGCAAAACAGATCCAGTACCTTATCCTCTGGCTGAGGCTCAAGCAGCTGCAGTGCCAGATTTATCATTTTTCGATTAATCTCCATATTAACCTGAGTAAAATCGGTAGGTTTAAACTCATGCACAATATTATGATCCGGTAAAGCATAACTTAAGGGCTTAAAATCCTCATCATTCTCAGGCCAGAGCCGGTGAATAGTATCCGGCCCTTTAGGCTGCAGATATAAATGCAGTTTCATGCTCCGGGCATAGTCTTTAAGAATTTGCAGATCCTGATCGTTAAACACTTCCAGATGACGAATAATAAAGGCCCCCTGCTCATCACCATAAGCCACTTCAACCTGAGGTATTTTCTGATACACAGACATAGAGCGCAGTACTTGTGACAATTCGTTCAAGTGCATGCCCACATCAGGAAATAAGACCTTACAGCTGTCCAGCTCAGCCAGAAAATTACTGTGTTTTTCCCTGAAACCCACCAGCATTTTGTCTTTTTTAAGCACAAACCGAGCCCCAAGACGGGCTTTTCTGCGATAGCCCCAGTGGGGACCACCCAGCGCGGGTAGTATAGTCTCAGGTTCTGTTTTACCAATACGTTTCAGATTCTCCAGCAACACGGTCTGTTTTAAAATTATTTGCTGATCAGCCGCCAGATGCTGCAGGCTGCAGCCGCCGCAAATACCAAAATGCTCACATTCTGGTGTTACGCGCAGAGGTGAAGCCTTAATAATTTCATGAATCTTACCCTCGGCAATGTTTTTTCGTTTACCGGTATAAATAAAGGTCAGTTCCTCACCTTCCAGTGCCCCGTCAATAAAAACCGTCCGCCCATCAAAATGACAGACCCCTTTACCATCATGACTGACGGATTCTATGGTAACCAGGATGGGATCCTGAGGTAATTTCGCTTTACGACGTCGTCTGGCCATGGCACTCTGCTGTTCTACTTACATTAAAAGCGCGATTTTAGCAGAACAGCCTGGAATAAGAAATGCAGCTAAATAATATCTGTCTCTTGAACAACAATACAAGGTTTTAGCGTATAAATACGCTATAATTGACAACCCTCTCCAAAATAAAGGTTTTAAATGAATCCATGATATGCGCATTTAACAAATCCCGATTATTTATAGCCTTAAGCCTGCTTATTCTGCTAAGTGCCTGTTCTCCTCATCCCGGAGCTGGAAACTGGCAGGCAAAAGACAGCAATTCTCTGAATATATCCCGCATCCATGTCGTCTTTGAAGGCACTGCAGATTTTTTCAGCAATGGACGCGATGATTCCATTCGGCGCTGTTTCTGGGCTGCCACAGATAAACAGGTACTGCAGTTTCAATGTGTTCAGTCTGACCATACCGAAATAAAAGAAACTTATGACTTTTATGTCAGTCCAACTGGACAGGAAGCAGAATTAAAACGCGATGGCCGGCTTATTGGCCATTTTAATAAACAGGCTTATGAGTCCGTTGATAATGAACACAAGAAAAACATGGAACAACAATGAATAAAAAATTAATTGTCAGTATGATCAGTATTGTGACACTGATTTTATTTGTATTGGGAACAGCAGAAGCCAAACGTTTTGGCGGTGGTTTCTCCTTTGGCGGAAAAAAATCCTATAGTTCGCCCTATAAACAGAAAAGTTATCAGCAAAAATCCTTCTCTCAGCAAAAAGCGGCGGCTGCCAACCAGCAGCGTAAACAGCAATTTTCCAGACGCGGTGGGCTGATGGGTATGCTAGGCGGTTTAGCACTGGGCGGTCTGCTGGGTTCACTGTTTTTTGGCGGTGCTTTTGAAGGTTTTAATTTCTTTGACTTTATTATGATCGGCGG
>JALVAL010000496.1 GCA_027011205.1 Gammaproteobacteria bacterium | reverse complement strand
AAGGAATCCTTACTCAGGGTCCTGCTTGAGGCACGGGAAGAAGAAAAGAAAGGTGGAAAAATCTTAGCGTTTTTGGCGTCTTGAGCGAAGCGGGCGGTTGAAAATACAAAAAAGCTGAACGGCTAAGGCGCAAAGGACGCAAAGGAAATCATGCTTTCCCCATCGGGGTAGCCGATGGAGAAAGAACCAATAGTAAAATGCTGAATAGTTAGTAGTAAACCAATGTCATTAACTTAAAGGATAGGTTTATAGGTTAAGTAAAATTTTCGGTGTGATCGTTTGTGGTTACGTGGATATTTTCTTCCTGGCCTGATAGGCTCAACTGCTGAGGCAAATGTTGTCAGCAAGCTGTAAATGATATCCAGCACACCGTCACCAGTTCTTTGAAAAAGTAAGACAATACTGTCCCGCATTGTTGAAAGAGCTTGGGTGAAGTTGATTTGATAGCTGTGCTGCCTGCCAGCGCCTGACTGCTCAACACGCTCCTGAGCCGCAAAGGTCAGCATTGCAGTTATATTCTTGGAAAAGACTCGAGCATGAAAGTCCTGGTAAATGGACAATACGCTTTTTCCTGTAAAATTTTCGATCTCGATTCGGCACTTCATTGTCTTGTAATCCTCTTCTACCGGCCAGCGTTCGTGGTAGAGAGAAGCAAAGACATGGTAGGGATATTGCTTCATATCGGTCAGTGACGTGATGAGAACTTCCGACTCTCCGGATTCCAGCTCAACTCGTACCAGACGAAGCTGCATTGGCATAGTGCTCAGATCATGCTGCTGACATGCCGCAATGGAAGTGTGCGGGATTTTGAGAGTAATCAGCTTTTCAGGCTTGCCTGATTTCATGAACCGGCGGATCAGCTTCCACTTTTTAGTGGATATTCTGGCGCAGAAATGGGCACCTCTGTAAAGTATGAGCTTGAAAAGCCAGAAAGCGGGATATCCTCTATCAAGCAAGACAAGATCCCGCTCTGTGAGATGCTCGAAGTGGCTGGCCGCCAAGTCTCGTTCGCCCTTGCTTTTCGGAGCAATGATGGCATGTGTGGTAACCTTGTTTAGCGGATCTAACATCTGTGAAATCCTGGCCATGGGCACCGGCTCACCCTGCCTTGGGTTCCATGATCCGAAATGATCTGCAATGTCTTGAACATTTGGAAGTTTGATGGTTGAACCATCAATGGCTTTGAGGAAAAAACCATGCCAGGTGCGGGTATTGAAATGCTGTTTGAAGTATTCGGTTGCCTCCTGGTTCAGCAGAGAAAATGCCTCATGCTTGATTTTTTTTCTGGCCTTGCAGAAGGCTGCTTTTGAGACCACCTTTTCGGAGACAGTCGAGCCTGAGAGTATCTTGAAAAATTTGTTAAGTTCTGGCTGATAGGAGCTTTTCAGGAAATTACATAGTAAGAGAATCAGCGAAGGAAAGGGCAGCGATCTGTTACGTGTGAAATCGGTGTCCTTGAAACGGCTTTGCAGCAGGAATTGGCGGGAAAATATAATTTTTCTAAGAAAATCAACAAGGTTGGCACACTTCTGGCAAATCAACCCCCATGCCACTTTGAATATTATTTTTAGAAAAACAATCCATAGCAACCTCCTTCTGTGAGAAAAATTCTCATTGAACGTATTGGCTAAATATAGCATTAACATCTTAAAATTACAATAATATTTACGACTTTTCTTCTTAAGTTAATGACATTGACCCCTACA
>JALVAL010000495.1 GCA_027011205.1 Gammaproteobacteria bacterium | reverse complement strand
GTTCGGGATCGATATGACTCAGGCTGAGAATATAAGGCAACATTTTTTGTTGAATAAAATCAATAAATTCAGGCAGTTTTCTGGATAGTGCTGCAATCTGATTTTCCAGCAGTGGAATCAGTAATACCAGCATGACCAGAAAAGTCGCACTGAATATAACAAACACAATAGTCACTGACAGTGTTCGGGATAGTTTTCGCTCTTCGAGTCTGTCCACCAGAGGATCCCCCAGATAGCCCAGAAAAGCAGCCACCAGAAACGGGGTTAATATGGGTGACAACAGATAAAACAGCCAGCCAATTATTAATCCTATGGATAACAGCATCCATTTTTGAGATTCAGTCATTATAGAATCCTTATCGGGCTAACCAGTATTCCAGTTCAGGAACCAGTTGACGGTCAATTTTTGTACTTATGTCAGGGCTATGCTGTGTATCAGAGTCAGGCTGTGAACCAGCTGTCTGCCCTTTATGCCGGTTTATGGCATTAAGGGCTTTTTCTCTTTCTGACACAGCAGACGAGCCGGGTTGTGAATAGCCTGTCTGATGAGCCCCCTCCAGAATAACCGGTTTAAATTCACGAGCTTCATCATTATTAGTATAATCAACCCGGCTGCGCTCAACACTATTGAGTAAATCCCCCAGTCGAATTTCCTGAATAAGGGCCTTTTTATCTGTCCGATAGGTAATTTTGTAAAATACCTTATCCTGTTGAGTCTGCATTAAATCCAGAGATTTGATGGTGGCCAGATTACGCAGATAATCGTCCAGTTCCTGAAATTCACGAAAGTTAGTCACATTATTAATCTGCACCAGAACATTATTGGCACCGTCATCATTTCTGCTGCCGGTCTGTGCAAATTGTCTGGCCAGACGATCCGCCAGTTCATCAATACCAGCTGCTAATAAATGCTGTTTATCTTTATCCTGCAATCGCCAGCTTTGTACCTGTCCGAGCATCAGCAGGTTCCACTGACTGCTCCAGATGCCATTTTTGCCCTGTTCCAGACGAATGGTTAAAGCTACCTGAGATTGATAGCGTCTGGAAGCCAGTAATATGGCGTCATTAAAATTACCCCAGATATCTGCGGCAGAAATATTATTCTGATCCTGTAAATCCAGAAACGGGAAGGTCAGTGGTATACCGCGGTATAAAGCCCTTTGTTTGAAGATCTGATAAACTTCCGGCTGCTCATACTGACTTTGTAAAATACGCTTGCCGTTCATCTCCTGAGCAAACCAGATCAAGGTATCGGGTCTGACTTTACCCCAGACAGGCAACTGAGCCTGCTTAATCATAGTATCAATAATACCCGGATTAAAACGCACCCAGAACCACTTTTCCTGTACGCTTTTTTTTGATTCTGAGCCTTCATCAGCTGTCGCAGAATCGACCGTTTCAGGGAATTTATAATCATAACGAAACTGGGAGATGGCATCCTGCGCTTTGGCTAATAAAGAGGGATAGGCAGGGGAAGCGGTAATATCTGAATGTCCGGTTACCTTAATCAGTACATGAGCAAAAGATTCGGCAATAAGCTCTTTTTCAGTCTTATTGTCTGCTACTTTAATACTGGATTCATATAAGTTTCCAGTACTCGCTGCCAGGCTTTGCCCGACCAGCATCAGACTAAATAAAAGTAACAAACTCAAAAATCTGAAATGAGGGTATTTCAACGTCATATTTCCTTTTTTATAAAACAAACAGTTCAGCCTTCAGAAGTTCAAATTCCATGACCCGATAGGTTATCAAAAAATGCCGTGATAGTATATCCATCTGGATTCCATAAGCCAACTTGCAGTATAATACTTATTTATTAAAACAGTTATTTAAGCAGTTATTTTTCCACTAGCCAGGAGTACCAGGTGAGTAAACAATCACTCAGTTATCGTGATGCCGGGGTTGATATTGATGCAGGCAATTCCTTAATCGAACGCATCAAACCGTTCACAAAAGCCACTCATCGTCCCGGTGTTCTGGGTGGTCTGGGTGGTTTCGGCGCCCTGTTTGAACTGCCGCTGGATCGGTATACCAATCCGGTACTGGTATCCGGTACCGATGGCGTAGGTACCAAATTAAAACTGGCTCTGATGATCGGCAAACATGATACCATTGGCATCGATCTGGTTGCTATGTGTGTTAATGACCTGATTGTGGCCGGAGCCGAACCGCTGTTCTTTCTGGATTATTATGCCACCGGCAAACTGGATCTCGATACGGCGACTGATGTCATTAAAGGGATCAGTGAAGGCTGTAGCCGCGCCGGATGCGCTCTAACCGGCGGAGAAACTGCAGAAATGCCCGGTATGTATGAAAACGATGATTATGATCTGGCCGGTTTCAGCGTCGGTATTGTTGAAAAAGATCAAATCATTGACGGCTCTAAAGTCAGTCAGGGCGATGTATTACTGGGTCTGGCCTCCAGCGGCCCGCACTCCAACGGCTATTCTTTAATCCGCAAGGTCATTGAAGTATCAGGGGCTGATGTAAACAGTCCTTTTGATGGTGACACCTTAGGCAGCAGACTGCTGGAACCCACCCGAATTTATGTTAAATCACTGCTGAATCTGGCAAAGGATGTAGATATTCATTCCCTGTCACATATTACCGGCGGCGGTTTGCTGGAAAATCTTCCTCGTGTTATGCCGGCCAGTACTCAGGCCATAATTAACGCTAACAACTGGCAGCGGCCTGCGGTTTTTAACTGGCTGCAGGCACAGGGCAATATAGAAACCCATGAGATGTATCGCACCTTTAACTGCGGTGTAGGTATGGTCGTCGTAGTCGCTCCTGAAGATCAGCAAAAGACCATGGATATTCTCCAGCAACAGGGTGAAACGGTGTTTACCTTAGGCACTATTGAAGCCAGTGATAATGAAACACCCAGTGTCACAATTACTGAATAAGCTGTAAATTAATCCAAATTCCAGAAGAGTATCCCATTCTTTGAAACCTGCTACTGCCACTTCCCGACCGTTGCCGATTGTTGTTCTGCTATCTGGCAGCGGCAGCAATTTACAGGCCATCATTGATCGTATTGCAGAGGGTAAACTCAGCGCTGAAATTAAGGCAGTGATCAGTAATAAGGCAGATGCCTATGGTCTGAAACGTGCCACAAAAGCCAAAATCCCTACAGAACTTATTGAACACAGCCAGTTTGACAGTCGTGAAAGTTTTGATACCCGGTTAATACAAACCATTGATAAATACCAGCCTGAGCTGATTGTACTGGCAGGTTTTATGCGCATTCTCAGCGATCAGTTTGTGGCCCATTATTATGGCAGGATGATAAATATTCATCCTTCTTTATTACCCAGACATCGTGGTTTACATACCCATCGGCAAGTTCTGGAAGCCGGTGATTCTGAACATGGCTTAAGCATTCATTATGTCAGCCCGGAACTCGATGGCGGTCCGGTAATATTACAGACCAGAGTACCCGTTCTTGCTGGTGACAATGAGAATACACTGTCCTCACGAGTATTGACTCAGGAACATCAGTCCTATCCAAAAGTTATTCAGTGGATTGCTGAAAACCGACTGCAATTATCCGGGAACCAGGTGTTACTTGATGGAAAACCGATATGAAAGTATCTCCGACAGCTTCGCCACCCAGATTATGGTCTGTTTTTTTTACCATACTACTCCTTGCTTTGAGCAGTCTGCAGGTTTTACCGGCCAGTAACAGGCCCCCGGAACAAACTCAGATCCTGAAACCCTTTGTTGCCACTTATATGGTGACAGCCCTGGGACTTGAGGGTATTAATGTAACCAATTCTCTCAGCATAGATAACCCCGGTGAGAGTCGTCAGGCCTATCATTTCAAATCCTATTCCATGCCTGTAGGCCTGCTGGCTTTTAAAAAAGATGAAACCCGAAATGAGCAAAGTGAGGGCTTTATTCTAGATGGCCTTATCCGCCCCCTTAAATACAGTTTTTTGCAGATAAGAAATAACCGTACCCGCAGAAATGTCGAATTGATTTTTAACTGGGATAAAAAAGAAGTCACGAATTATCACAAACATAAAAATAGTAAGTGGGTAATGGATATCCCGGAAAATACCGTAGACAAACTGTCTTATCAATTAGCGATGATGCTGGAATTATCCGGGCATCCGGATAAAACCTTTCACTTAAATATTGCTGACGGTGGAAAAATTAAAGAATATGATTTTACCATTGAGGGAGAAGAACGGGTTTATACTTCTATGGGCAGCTACAAAACCATAAAAGTATATCATCACCGTTATAATAAAGAAAAAAACATTATCCTCTGGTGTGCTCCAAAACTGGGCTATCTACCGGTTAAAATTGTACAGGAAGAACCCGACAAACCGGACTTTGTTTCGACCTTAATTTCCTATCAGGAAGGGATGACCGGCAACTGATTTTTAAACACTACCGAACTTCGGACTGATATTTTTCTATAAATTTAAAAACACCAGAGGCTGTTGTAAAAAGTCGTTGCCTTGTTTAAACCTGAATAAATTGAATTAAACCGTGGAGTCCAGTGCTTCCATCAGAGCATTTCTAAGCTGAGGTTGCTGCTCTAGATCCTCAATATTCATATGACGTTGAGCAATAGCCTGAATAATGGTTATTTTTTTTCGATATTTCCAGTCCTTTTCAAACCCCTGAAAGTCAAAATGCCCCTCACTCAGGTGTTCAGCGGCCAGGCCGCAGGCCTCACTGAAAGACACATCACTGACCAGCATTACTTCATAGGCATAGGAATAACTGTCAATGTCACCATTTTTTGCAATCATATTATAAATGGACATGGGCACAATACCGGGTTCCAGTACCGGAGTTTCGCTAAAAAACTTATCCAGATCAATTTCTGCTGAAGGTGAAAAGGTTTCACCTTTAAAGGAAAAGTTAATAGCGGCGGTAATTTTATTAGTCATTTTCTTCAGTAAGCCTGCGGGTTACAGAAATTTGTTATTGATTCAATACGGTTGATTGCTCAGGTTCTGGGCGTCACAACCCCTGTCTGCCCCTGATATTTGCCATTTTTGTCTTTATAAGAAATATCACATTCTTCATCCGATTCAAAAAACAGCATCTGAGCGACGCCTTCATTGGCATAAATTTTTGCCGGCAGCGGCGTGGTATTGGAAAATTCCAGCGTCACATGTCCTTCCCATTCCGGCTCCAGAGGCGTAACATTAACAATAATACCGCAGCGGGCATAAGTTGATTTACCCAGACAGACAGTCAGTACTTTTCTTGGTATACGAAAATACTCAACGGTTCTGGCCAGCGCAAAAGAATTGGGTGGAATAATACAGACATCAGATTCAACATCCACAAAACTATTGTCATCAAAGTCTTTAGGGTCAACAATGGCAGAGTTAATATTAGTAAATATTTTAAACTCTCTTGAACAGCGTACATCATAACCATAACTGGAGGTTCCATAGGACACAATTCTCTGTCCATTAACTTCTTTAACCTGATTTCTTTCAAAGGGTTCAATCATCCCTTCATTTTTTGCCATGAATCGTATCCAGTGATCGGATTTTATGCTCATTAGAATTTATGTCTCAAAAAGTATGTTGTTATCAACTCGGTGCCGTATAAATTAACAGCCATAAAAAAAGCGAACAACGCCGCTTTTTTTCAGCACTATTATCTATTTGATAAGGCTCAAAAACAAGCCCGTCAGGGACTATTTTTAAGCCTTATATGATACCAGACTATTATTGCTGTTACCTATTCTGGTTTGCCTTTAAGGTATTAACCTCTCTTTGCGCCCAGGTTGCCCGTTCAGTCTGATCTATAAATTCCTGACTACGTTGCTGTGCCAGCTGTTCTTCCCGCCGTTTACGATATATTTCATTGCGTTTTTCATTTTCTTTAAGCCGGGCCTGACGTTTTGCTTCCCGTTCCTGTTGCTGAGCTAGGCGGCGATCCTGGTATTCTTGCTGCTTTAGTTCCTGCAATTCTCTCTGTTCCTGATAACGAGTCTCTCTTTTCAGACGCTGTTGTTCCATTAACTCTCTGTCTTTTTGCTGATTCTCCAGTATATTGTCACGATAACTGGCCATTCGTTCCTTTCTTGCATGCTCATAAAGCATATTTTGCTGTTGAATTGCCTGGTCATAATTCATATATCGGGACATTACACCGGCTTTCATTATATCTCTGCCATGGGGTAATATCATTATCAGGATCACTGAAACAACCACTACCCCAATAAATGCACGAGAAAAGATAAAACCACTGATAAAGTCAGTCCAGTCAAAAAATTGGGCAGTGTGTAATGACGTCCGGGTACCACCGGCCCGTTCATGGGCAATTTTATTATTATAGGAATGTCGCAGAGAAGGACTCGACAACACCCGATAGGCATCCGTAAGCCGCTGCACCTTCTTATGGTACATAGGAGAATCCTGCAGCTTTTCTTTAGCAGCCTTTAACAGACGCTGATAGGCAAATTCAATCATATCCTGGCTGGCATTTTCATTAACTTCCAGGATTTCATAATACGTTTCTGATGCCATTACTATGCCCCGCTTGCCATTTTTAACCGGTTATTAATAAGATTAGCAACAAACAATAGTAATTCATAGCTCGTCTGGCACAAAAAAGCCGCCGTACAGCAAAGTTGCACGGCGGCTTTTTAATATTCAACAAACTAATAAGTCAGTCGTTTTTTATTACAATCTTGGGGAAACGGTTACTATAATCACGCGCTTTAAGTGCCAGTTTAGCAGCAACTTTGCGGGCAATATCCGTATAAATTTCTGTAATACGGCTGTCCGGCTCAGAAACCACCGTCGGCTTACCATCATCTGCAAGCTGACGAATACTTATATCCAGTGGCAAAGCTCCTAATAAATCAACATTTTCTTCTTCAGACATGCGCTTACCGCCGCCTTCACCGAATATACGTTCTTCATGACCGCAGTTAGTGCAGATATGGGTTGACATATTTTCTACTACACCCAGAACCGGCACATTTACTTTTTCAAACATTTTCAGACCCTTACGGGCATCCAGCAAAGCAATATCCTGAGGAGTTGTTACCACAACCGCACCACTGACTGGAATTTTCTGGGCCAGTGTCAACTGCACATCACCGGTACCCGGCGGCAAATCCACCACCAGATAATCAACATCTTTCCAGCGAGTGTCTTTAAATAACTGCTCCAGAGCCTGAGTCACCATAGGGCCACGCCAGATCATCGGAGTATCATCATCAATCAGGAAACCAATTGACATGGTTTGAATACCATAATTTATCATAGGTTCCAGAGACTGGCCATCTGCAGATTCCGGTTTACCGCTGATACCTAACATACGCGGCATGCTTGGACCATAAATATCCGCATCCAGAACGGCCACACTGGCCCCATCTTTTGCCAGTGCCAGTGCCAGATTAACAGTCGTGGTAGATTTACCTACACCACCTTTACCAGAAGCCACGGCAACAATATTTTTGACGCCCTTAATGGGCTGAACACCTTTTTGTACCGCATGAATTACAATTTTACTGCTGACATTAATTTCAGCCTCATCAATGCCGTCCAGTTCTTTTAGCAGAGTCGATAGTTTTTCTTTTAACTCCTGTTCATAACCCTGATGAGGGAAGCCCAGCTCGATATCAACAATGGCTTTTGAGCCTTCAACCTGTGTGTTTTTAACACAATGGGCAGAAGCCAGGTCGGTTTCAAGATAAGGGTCAATAAATTCTTTTAATTTTGCTTCAACTTGCTCTGCAGTTGCCATGGTAAAAAACTCCAGCTATATGATTTGTTCTGAATTCAGCGAATTGCTGAGTAAACCGTCTGAGTAAACCTGAGTAAACAAGTCGGGTATTATACAGCTTTCTCTCATTTACTCAACTAATACTCGTGATTACTCATGATGATAATTAATAATAAACAGGATGCCCGGCAAAATAAATTTTAAGCTCGGCCATGCTTGTGAAAGAACCGTTAAAATTGGTAAGATAACGTGTTTTATTTATCCACACAAACCAATTAAACCGTCGATTATACCATCTATAAACATAAAGGTATTTCCAGCCATGGCAACACAAGCAAATTCAGGCACTCACACTCATGAGCACAAAAGAAAAATTCTGGTTACCAGCGCCTTACCTTACGCCAATGGTTCAATCCACCTGGGACATCTTGTTGAATACATCCAGACGGATATATGGGTACGCTTTCAGAAAATGCAAGGTCACGAATGTTACTATGTCTGCGCCGATGATGCCCACGGCACCCCGATTATGCTGCGCGCTCAGTCTGAAGGTATTACTCCCGAGCAATTGATTAAAGAAACCAGCCAAGAACATCAGGCGGATTTTACGGATTTTTCCATTGCCTTTGACAATTTTTACAGCACCCACAGTCCAGAAAACCGTTTTTTTGCCGAAACCATTTACAATCGCCTGAACGATGCCGGTCATATCAGCAAACGCACCATTTCCCAGGCCTATGATCCGGAAAAGGAAATGTTTTTACCTGACCGTTTTATTAAAGGGGAATGCCCGAAATGCGGCGCAGCAGATCAGTATGGCGATAATTGTGAAGTCTGCGGTGCTACCTACAGCCCGACCGAATTAAAAAATGCCGTATCTGCGGTCTCCGGCGCCAAACCGGTAGAAAAAGATTCTGAGCATTTTTTCTTTAAATTACCGGACTTTGAACCGATGTTAAAAAAATGGACAGCATCCGGTCATTTACAGGACGAAGT
>JALVAL010000494.1 GCA_027011205.1 Gammaproteobacteria bacterium | reverse complement strand
GGGATATTTCCCGTGACAAACCTTATTTTGGTTTTGAAATTCCGGGTACAATAGACAAATATTTTTATGTCTGGCTGGATGCCCCTATTGGTTATATTGCCAGTTTTAAAAATCTATGTGATCGCGAAGGCATTGATTTTGACAGTTTCTGGGAATCTGACAGTCAAAGCGAGCTGTATCATTTTATCGGCAAGGACATTATTTATTTTCATGGCCTGTTCTGGCCTGCCATACTGCATGGCGCCGGGTTCAGAACCCCTACAGCGATTTTCTCTCACGGCTTCCTGACCGTCGACGGGCAGAAAATGTCCAAGTCACGGGGTACGTTTATTAAAGCTCGAACCTATCTGGATCAATTAAACCCGGAATATTTACGTTATTATTTTGCAGCTAAACTGGGCAGCGGTATAACCGACCTGGATCTGAATCTGGAAGATTTTCGACTGCGGGTTAACTCTGACCTGGTGGGTAAAGTGGTGAATATTGCCAGCCGTTGTGCCGGATTTATTAAAAAGAAATTTAACTCTACACTATCAGAAACCGTCAGCGAACCACAATTATTCGACCAGTTTGCCGATGCCGCAGTTTCCATTGCGCAGCATTACGAAGCCAGAGAATTCAGCAGGGCCATCCGGGAAATCATGGCCCTGGCCGATCAGGCCAATCAATATATTGATGATAAAAAGCCCTGGCAGGCCATTAAGGAAGAAGGCAAAGAACAGGAAGTCCATGAGGTCTGCAGTATGGGACTCAATCTGTTCAGACAGTTAATGATTTATCTGGCACCGGTATTACCGATTATGGCGGAAAAAGTCGCCGACTTTTTAAATCTGGACAGCATGAACTGGGATGATACACAGCAACCATTAACCGGCCACAAGATTAATAAATTCAAACCCCTGATGATGCGAGTTGAAGATGAACGGGTACAGGCTGTTGTTGATGCTTCAAAAGAGGAATTGAAAGCCACTCAGACAGAAGTGCAGAAAGAACCGGATAACAGCTCAGCATTAAATGCTGATCCTATAGGCGAAACCATTAATTTTGATGATTTTGCCAAAATAGACTTACGCATTGCCCGTATCATTAAAGCGGAGCATATAGAAAAAGCCGATAAATTATTACGCTTAACACTGGATCTGGGCGGCGAAACCCGCAATGTCTTTGCCGGTATAAAATCCGCCTATAAACCGGAAGATCTGGAAGGAAAACTAACCGTTATGGTGGCCAACCTGGCGCCTCGGAAAATGAGCTTCGGCATATCCGAGGGCATGGTACTGGCCGCTGGCCCGGGCGGCAAAGACCTGTGGATATTAAATCCGGATGGTAAGCAGGATAGTGAGGCACAACCAGGAATGAGAGTTAAATAGGAGACAGCGTTCAGCATTCAGCGTTCAGCGTTCAGATTATGAGCAGGAACAAAGCTCTTTCTGAACGCTGAACGCTCAGCGCTGAACGCTTATATTTATGAGCGAATACTTTTTACTGCTGATTTCCACAATTTTTGTCAATAACTTCGTACTGGTCAAGTTTCTTGGCCTGTGTCCGTTTATGGGCTCGTCCAGAAAACTGGAGGTGGCGGCTGGAATGGCTCTGGCAACCACGTTTGTACTAACCTTATCCTCTGCATCCAGTTATCTGGCTAACCAGTATATTCTAATCCCTCTGGATATCGAATATCTGCGTACTATTACCTTTATTCTGGTCATTGCCGCCGTGGTTAACTTTACCGAAATGGTGGTACATAAAACCAGCCCTATGCTGTATCAGGTATTAGGGATGTTTCTACCATTAATTACTACTAACTGTGCGGTATTAGGGGTGGCTTTATTAAATGTGCAGACAGGGTATAACTTCTTTGAGTCCATTATTTTCGGTTTTGGTGCTGCAGTTGGCTTTTCAATGGTCATGGTTCTGTTTGCCTCTATTCGCGAACGTCTGGCTTCTGCCGATGTGCCGGAAATCTTTCAGGGTGCCCCCATTGCTTTAATTACTGCAGGACTGATGTCTATTGCCTTTTTAGGCTTTACCGGTCTGGATAAGGGGTTACACTAGATGCTCTGGGGTATACTGGCCTTAATTGCTCTGGCCGCTTTTTTTGGTCTGTTGCTGGGTCTGGCTGCCATTGTTTTTAAGGTAGAATCCAGCCCGGTGGTGGAACAGATCGATGCCCTCCTGCCTCAAACCCAGTGTGGGCAGTGTTCTTTTGCCGGCTGCCGGCCCTATGCAGAAGCCATTGCTGCCGGAGAAGCCCCCATTAACCTCTGCCCTCCCGGTGGTGAAAAAACTGTCCAGGCACTGGCAGATTTACTGGATGTCGACGTACTGCCCCTGGAAGAAGATGAAGTCCTCGAAGGTCCAGTTGTGGCCGTTATTATTGAGGACACCTGTATTGGATGTACGCTCTGTATTCAGGCCTGCCCGGTAGATGCCATTGTTGGTGCTGCCAAACAGATGCACACTGTTATTGAGAGTGAATGTACCGGTTGTGAACTCTGTGTTGCACCCTGTCCGGTCGATTGTATTGAAATGATACCGGTAAAAAAGACCATCTCGAACTGGCGCTGGCCCGAACCGCAATACGATGTTAATAATGAGCAGGCAGCTAATATTTTTACCACTATTGAAAAGGTTCTGGCGGAGAGTACCCATCCATGAGTGTCAGTCAACAATTACAAGGTATATGGCCCTTTCCCGGGGGTATTAAACTGGACGGCAAAAAATCACTGTCCTGTCAGACTGTCATTAATCACGCAGAACTTCCGCGTGAACTGGAAATCCCTCTGAGCCAGCATATCGGCCATCCTGCTGAAGCCGTTGTTAAAGTCGGTGACAGCGTTAAAAAAGGCCAGTTAATTGGGCATGCCAAAGGTTTTGTCAGTGCCCCGGTACATGCCTCAAGCTCAGGCATAGTGACAGCTATAGAAGAACGTCTGGTTCCCCATCCTTCCGGTTTACCGGCATTATGTGTAATTATTGATACCGATGGCTACGATCACTGGTATGATTGTACTGCATTAATAGCAAAGAATGATGCGGAACATAACGGCCTGAATGCACTCAGTGCCGAGCAAATTACCGGCAAAGTTGCAGAGGCCGGCATTGTAGGATTAGGCGGCGCACTATACCCTTCTGCAGCAAAACTGCAAACCGCCAGAAAAAAAGACTCCGATACCTTAATCATTAATGCCGCAGAATGTGAGCCCTATATTACCTGTGACGATGCCTTAATGCGCAACCGGCCGGAAGAAATTATTCTGGGTATCCTGTTAATTAAAAAAGTTGTAGGTGCTGAACGCTGTCTGATTGGCATTGAAGACAATAAACCGGAAGCCTGGCAGGCTTTGCTGGACACCATACAGGGGTATCAGCGTGCCAGCCATGAGCATGACAAGCAAAGCATTGAAATTATTCAGGTACCAACCCGTTATCCTGCTGGGGGTGAGAAACAGCTTATTCAGGTATTAACCGGCAGAGAAGTCCCTTCTCAGGGGCTGCCAATGGATATTGGTATCATCTGCCATAATATTACTACTGCGGCAGCTGTTTATCAGGCTGTTTATCGCGGTGAACCGCTGGTTTCAAGAATAGTCACCATTACTGGTGGTGCCATAAAAAAACCACAAAATATGGAAGTGGCCATTGGCACTTCCATTCGGGAAGTTCTGGACCAGGCGGGCTGGCATAAGGAGCGGGTGGATAAAATCATTATGGGCGGCCCCATGATGGGTTTTGCCCTGCCTTCAATAGACGTACCGGTGACCAAGGCAACCAACTGCATTTTGGTCAGTGAACCCGGTGAGCTGCCCACACCGCCGCCGGCCATGCCCTGTATCCGCTGTGCTCGATGTGCTGACAGTTGTCCAATGTCCTTATTACCCCAGCAGATGTACTGGTATGCCAAAGCCAGAGAGCTGGAAAAAGTTCAGGACTATAATATATTTGACTGTATTGAGTGCGGTTGCTGCTCTTACTCCTGCCCCAGTAATATTCCACTGGTACAATATTTTCGTTACGCAAAAAATGAAATCTGGGATGATGAGCGGGAACGCAATAAGGCCAATCTCGCCCGGGAACGTCACGAATTTCGTCAGGAAAGGCTGGAAAAAGCTAAAAAAGCCAAGCAGGAAGCAGCTCGATTACGCAAGGAAAAACTGGCTAAGAAGAAGGCAGAAGATAAGAAAAATGCTGCTGCAGCCAAAGACGGGGGAAGCAAAAGCGATAACAAACCAGCCAGTAGCCATGCTGATTTAATTGCTGAAGCTATTGCCCGCAGCAAGGCAAAAAAAGCTCAGCAGCAGGCGTTGAAAAAGAATACCGAAAATTTGACCGAAGCCCAGCAGAAACAGGTTAATGAAGCTAATGAGAGACGGAAAAAATCGTGAGTCGTGAGTCGTGAGTCGTGAGTCGTGAGTCATTAGTCGGTAGTCGGTAGTCGGTAGTCATTAGTTGTTAGTCATAAGTTATACGTCCTAATTTTTTTGACTATTGACTATTGACTATTGACTATTGACTAATAACTTATAACTTATAACTTTTTAATTATGGATGTATAAATAGAATATGTTTGTTGCACAGAGTTCGCCATTTTTAAAACCAGCACTGTCAGTATCTAAAATGATGTTGGTAGTTACCCTGGCGCTTATCCCCGGGATTATTACATCCACCTGGGTGTTTGGCTTTGGGGTACTGGTTAATATTGTGCTGGCCATTATATTTGCTCTGGGTTTTGAAGCCTTGATGCTATACCTTAGAAAGCGCCCGATTAAAGTGTATTTGAATGATAAAAGTGCACTCTTAACAGCAGTCCTGCTGGGGCTGGCCCTGCCTCCCCTTGCACCCTGGTGGCTGACTCTGGTGGGGATCTTTTTTGCCATTGTTATTGCCAAGCATCTCTACGGCGGACTAGGTTATAACCCGTTTAACCCGGCCATGGCAGCTTATGCCATTTTACTGATATCCTTTCCTGCTGAAATGACCACCTTATGGCCTTCACCTTCCATGCTGGCCGGCCATGAATCAGTTAATTTTTTACAGACCCTGAATTTCCAGCTATTTAATCAACTGCCTCCTTCAGTCACACTGGATGCAATAAGTTATGCAACCCCTCTGGATGTGGTGCGTACATCTGTAATTAATGGCCTGGCATCAATTTCTGAAATTGAGGAGACCGGTAAAACCTTTGGTATGCTGGGCGGTCTGGGAACTGAATGGGTGAATTTGGCATTTCTTGCCGGTGGACTATTCCTGTTAAAAAAAGGTGTTATTCAATGGCATATCCCACTTTCTTTACTGGCTACACTGGGCTTCTTTTCCCTGTTATTCGGTAGCTTTGAACTGGACAGTAACCCCAGCCCTCTGTTTCAGCTGTTTTCCGGCGCCACCATGTTAGGCGCCTTTTTTATAGCCACTGATCCGGTGACTGCTGCCACGACACCCAAAGGCCGTATTATTTATGGTGCTGGTATCGGCCTGCTGATTTATATTATTCGTACCTGGGGCGGTTACCCTGATGCAATTGCTTTTTCAGTTCTTATTATGAATATGTGTGTACCAATGCTGGATTACTATACTCAGCCCAGAGTCTATGGTCATAATGACAGAGATCAGCAGCCATGAGCAAAGAACATAGAGCCATGAATCCATCAAAACCCCAGTCTATTGACAAAAACACGCTGATCCGAAATATGATTATCAGCGCCGCATTACTGGCAGGTTTTGGCGGCCTGGGTACAACGCTGGTAGTGGGTACTTTTGAACTCACCAAAGATCAGATTGAAGCCAGTGAAGAAGCCAACTTGTTAAAGAACCTCAATAATATTTTACCGGCCAGCATCTATAATAACGACTTATTATCCACTCATATCAAAGTACCTGCAGATTCTTTACTGGGTTCAGACAAACCGGTAAATGTCTATCAGGCCTGGATGGATAAAACGCCCGTGGCTGTGGCTTTTCCAGTTATTGCGCCAGATGGTTATAATGGTGACATTCATCTGTTAATAGCCATTAAAGCCTCTGGAGAAATTTCCGGTGTCCGAGTCATTGCTCATAAGGAAACTCCGGGGCTGGGTGATAAAATTGATATCAATAAAAACGACTGGATACTGAGCTTTAACGGCAAAAGCATAGCAAATCCAGCACAAAAACTGTGGCGGGTCAAAAAAGACGGCGGCGTTTTTGATCAGTTTACCGGGGCAACCATTACCCCGAGAGCCGTTGTTAAAGCAGTATATCGGGCACTGGATTATTATAACGCCAACCGTAGACGACTTTTTCTGGATCAGGAAAACCTTAATAAATACTACCATGCTGCAATGCGTGGTAAAGACAGCAAAGAGTAACATATTATGTCAGAAACCATATCAGACACTTTCGGTGAAGATAATATCGAGACTCAGACTTCTCTTATCCGGGAATATACGCCTATTGCCAAAGACGGCTTATGGAACAATAATCCCATTCTGGTTCAGATGCTGGGACTATGTCCCCTGCTGGCCGTATCCAATAGTGTTATCAATGCTCTGGGGCTTGGACTGGCAACTATTGCGGTATTGATTTTATCCAATATGTGTATTTCTCTTATCCGTAATATTGTTCGCCCTGAAATTCGCCTGCCGGTGTTTGTTATTATTATTGCCTCAGTTGTTACGGCTATTGAACTTGTTATGCACGCATACTTCCATGAACTGTATCTGATTCTGGGTATTTTTATTCCACTGATTGTAACCAATTGTTCTATTATTGCCCGAGCTGAAGCATTTGCATCCAGAAATACCTTTGGTAAAGCCGCTTTTGACGGCTTAATGATGGGACTGGGTTTTACCCTGGTACTGGTCGTACTGGGAGCCATGCGTGAACTGATTGGTCTGGGTACTTTATTTGCCAACGCTCATATTATGTTTGGCGAGGGTATGCAATGGCTGACTATTACCGTTATTCCTGATTATCATGGTTTCCTGCTGGCCATTTTACCTCCTGGTGCTTTTATGGGGCTGGCATTTTTACTGGCGTTAAAGAATTATATTTCTCTAAAGCAGAAAGCCGCTAAAAAGAGACAGAAAAGTCCACTGCCTGAAACTGTTTAAGCGGTTAAGTGGTTAAGCGTTAAGCGTTAAGCGTTAAGAGATTATCGTTATTATGAATAAAGACAAACGAATGGAGATATTTTCCAGGCTTCGGAAAAATAATCCGGAGCCGACTACTGAGCTTAATTTTAATAATGCCTTTGAATTATTAATTGCAGTTGTTTTATCTGCCCAGGCTACGGACAAAGGGGTAAATAAGGCAACAGAAAAACTATTTGCTGTGGCTAACACACCTGAGGCTATTTATGCACTGGGTGAGGACGGACTTAAGGAATATATTAAAACCATCGGCCTGTATAACAGCAAGGGTAAAAATATTATTAAAACCTGCAAAATGCTGATTGAACTGCATAATAGTCAGGTTCCGGATAATAGAAAATCTCTGCAAGACTTACCCGGAGTGGGTCGAAAAACGGCCAATGTGGTTTTAAATACCGCCTTTGGCCATCCAACAATGGCCGTAGATACACATATTTTTCGGGTCTCCAATCGCACTAAAATTGCCCCTGGCAAAGACGTAGTGGAAGTAGAAAAACGTCTGCTCAGATTAGTCCCAAAAGAATTCATGCTCAATGCCCACCACTGGCTGATCCTCCACGGCCGCTATATCTGCACGGCCAGAAAACCCAAATGCGGTGCCTGCCTGATAGAAGATTTGTGTGAATTTAATAAAAAAACAGATCAGTAACAGGCATCAGTTTAAAACTGATGCCTGATCCCGGTACTGGATAGGTGGATGTTGTCAGAAAAATAATGTTTAAAATAACAAATAGCATTAATGCCCGTGCAATGATTGGGTGCAAGATAGTCAATAGCAAGTCTGTGCAGAGATTTTCTGGTAAATTCCATCCGTTCGTCTGAGGCATTAAGCAAATGCATGCCGCCGATGACTGCGTGAATACGGCTGTTGCTGAGTGTGCTGACATATTCCAGGGTATTGATAATTCCAGAATGCCCGCAGCCAAGCAGTACGACAATTCCCTGACGAGTTTCGATATACAGAGCCTGATCATCAAGCAGAAAATCAGTATGTGTCATTTTTTGATCATTATAAAAAGAGCCGCCGGTATCTTCTATCGGATGAACTCTGGGGATTTCACCTGTTACAAAAATTCCACTGGTGATTTCGGTTGCCTGGCGAGTATAAATAATTTTTTTGCTCAGAGAATGCAGATGCTCAATATTGCTAACAGCCGCACCAATATTTTTTCCGCTTTGATTGAATTTGGTTTTTAATGATTCCGGATGCAGATAAACATCGACCGGACCAGTCAGTTCAAGTGCTTCTGCCAGCCCACCCATATGATCGTAATGACCATGACTGATAACGATAGAGTTAACAGCATCTACGGGTAAATCCATTTGCTTTATATTGTGTCTGAGTGACAGTCCCTGCCCGGTATCAAATAATAAACAATAATCATCGGCTTCAATAAAAAAAGCATTCCCGTGTTCTCCCAGGAGCCCGGCTTCATTTGCAGTATTTTCTACCAGCTGGGTAATCGTCAGGGAATTAATCATATCTTCTCAACTTATATAAACGTTTATCAACATTATTAACAATAGTTTTACTATGCTTTGTCCAGGAACATTTTTTCAACAATTAGCCCCTGAATGACTGCCCCGAGTATAATATATGATGTTAAAAGCACTGTGAATGTGATCCCGAAATAACTGATCATCAATGGTAGCCAGGGTAGTTTTATTGCGCGGGTATATAAAAAGGTAATAATTAAACTGTCCCGGACATGATTTGCCCTTAGATTTGCCAGCATCTGGTACCAGATGTAAGAAGAACCATGACTTAATATGCCGCCCAGCACTGCAATTACCCAACCTTTAATACCACTTTGCCGGTCTATAATTTTTGCCAGGTTTTTAGTTTGCATCAAAGCAGCAATTAATCCCATTATTAAAACAACAATTACAAAAACAGGCAGTAGATGCATTAATATTGCCAGACTTTTAGTTAAAGCATCAATGGTTTTTATCGGATCATAAGCGTAAAGCAGAAGGTAAATTAAAATAACAACGGGCAATAGAAAACGACCACCGAGTTTTTGTTTCTTCTGCACATTATTTTTTTTCATATCAACTTTTTTCATGCCAGCAACTTTAAACTTTGTACCGTGGCCACTGAAATTAGAAGCGCAGAAATCACAGCCAGTAAATTACGTGTCAGGGTAAATCGGCCGCCAAACAAACTGTATTCATAAGGCAGCTGAACAATGCCCAGAGTAACCCATGAGAGTATAAAGGCGGTAACTGCATAATAGCTCATTCCGTCATGCAACAATTCTCCACCTATAAGATAACTGATGAATGGCTGACCAACAGAAACACCACCTATAAGAGTTCCCGTTATGGTGTCATATAACGCATGCCCGTTAAACAGTGATGCAAGCATTTGCGGTGTGACAAAAACTTCAAACAATCCTGTTAATAAAATAACACTCAGGAGCATAGGCAGGTTAAGGACAAAACCTTTGAGTGATTTAACAAATGTCTGAATAAAAGCTGTCTGATCCATTGGCTTACCATATACGACACAACAATATTTTACTGTGATAATAATCACTGCTATTTGCAGAAACTATCGACAGATGAATAATAGTTACAGCGTAATATGGCTATACTTAACCGAACACACCACTTAAAATAAGGCTATACAGGACATCCAAAAGTTGAAGCAAGGGCTGCAATTTAAAATCAGGGTGTCCTATATGCTGATATGCTGTTGGGCTATATGCTGTTCCATACGCTATGTGCCAGGTAAATTACTTGGCTGGGGTAAGTGTTTAAATTATGAATCATATTATTCCAATATAACCCACTGCATCCCCATCAGTCCCACTTATCCTTATCGCATTTACTTAGAGTTTACTGAAACGTGAGCAATACATGCATATGAATTTTTAATCAAAGCGTATAGAGTAACTGGAAAATAGTTACTTCCGAAATAAATCAATTAACTCTTGAGCTGTGACTTTTCCATTTCTATCTGCATCGGCTCGGTTGAACTCCCATTTTTGATATTCCTCTACAGTCATACCTTCCTCTTTCGCCGCTTCTGCGAAATCTTCATCTGAACCACTCTTTAGATATTCGTTATAGTCAACATACCCATCATGGTTTTTGTCCATATCCTGGTGAATAGCATTTAACATGCTATCTGGAACGAGAGCCGTACACCCACTAAATATACCAGTGAAGAGGATAGCTAAAACTATTGTTATGTTATTTTTTTTCATGATTTTCCCTTTATTTAAAACTTATAACTAAGACCCTAAAGAACTGGCTTTGATCTATGATAGATGTATCAATGCCTGTCTTGTTATCAAAATCTTCAAAATCTGTAGAGGAGTTATCGCAGTGTGTTTCACCAGAACTCAGATTAATTATCCTGAAACGAAATAAGCAAAACCATCCAAAAGCTTTATTTAGTAGCACGCCACGCCAGGTAACCTTTAATAGTTGCTACTTCTATCGTCTTGATATTCACTAAAAAGAAGGTGCAGGACAGAAGAGCCATACATTTTTCTTCATTATTAAATCAGGTTATAGAATAAGCCCATGTAATTCATGAGTTTTTTGGCTACCCTATCTCGTCGTCCTCATAATTAATTTCTAAAAATGAGTATAGTTCCGGCAAGCGTGCGTGATTTAAACTAATTTTAGCATTAAATTAGCCTCATGTTATAGACCAACAAACAGAGGCAAATATGGAATCATCAAATTCATTAACACTCAGC
>JALVAL010000493.1 GCA_027011205.1 Gammaproteobacteria bacterium | reverse complement strand
CTGTTAATGAGAAAGCACCTATTATTGTCAATATGGAAGAAAGACACAGGATTATAATAGAGGCTCTGGGCTCACCATACAGAAATGTTTATTCCTAAATGTAGGTGATGAAAGTCAGGTGACAATACAGCTGCTTGATAACCAGAGCCTGTTCCTATTTCTAATACCGTATCGTCTGCTTTAAGATCCAGTAAATCTGTCATAATCGCAACCATAAAGGGCTGTGAAATTGTTTGTTTATGACCGATAGCCAATGGCGTATCCGCATAAGCAAGAATTTTTTCCTCAACGGGTACAAATTGCTCTCGGGGTACATTTTGCATGGCTGCTATTACCCTGGGAGTAAGTTGATCTTTACCAATATACTGTCGTGTGCGTAACACATTTTGTTTAATATCGGCAATCATATTTTCTCTGGATTTAGTCATAATTGTTTTAATAAGTCAGGTTTTATGTTCTTTATAATATAATGTTATTTTGTTAACGAGTGAATCAGGATCAAAAGGTGATTCTGTATCCACGCTTATGACACTGGGCTGTTCATTTTCCTGCAGAGGGTTCCAGTTAACAAGCTGATGTTCAAGTACGGTCAGGTCGGCATCAGAAGCACCTTTTTTCCTGTTGATAATACGTTCACGCAAAGTATTGGCCTGGGCTTTAAATTCCAGAATAACAAAAGGAATATTTATTTTAAGGGCCAGCTGATGAAATAATTCTCTTTGTTGATAGTGTAAAAAAGTAGCATCAATAATGACAGGATAATCAGCATTTAATATCAGCTCTGCCTGTTTAGCCAGATATTCATAAGTTTTTTGAGTCGCTTCTGGGACATAAATACCGGTATTAAATACCGCTGAGGCACTGGTTTCTGCTGTGAGTTTAAACAGGCGCTTTCGCTCCACATCGGAACGCAATCGAATGGCGGAGAGTTTTTCAACTAAAGGTTCTGTCAGGGTGCTTTTTCCTGATGCGGAGAATCCGCAGCTTATTATTAATATGGGGCTGTTGGTCTGCAGAAAGGATTGTGCTAATTCAAGATACTGATAACAGGCACTGCTGGCTTTATACTGTTCGAGTGAGTTATCCAGCAGTTGTGATGCACTGATAGCTGCTACTTTAGCTCTTACCATTGCACGATAGACCAGATAAAAATTCAGTACCCGAATGGCATTATAATCCCCCGTGGTTTCAAGATAATGATTCAGGAAACGCCAGGCAAACTCCGGTTGCTGGCGGTATAGTAAGTCCATAATAAGAAAAGCCGCATCGCTAATGGTATCTATCCAGCGTAGCTCAGGATCAAATTCAATGCAGTCAAAAGCGACCGGCCTGTCATTTATAAAAACCAGATTACGTGAATGCATATCGCCATGACATTCACGAATAAAACCATCCTGTTTACGCTGTATAAAGATGGGCTTTAATTGTTCAAAGTTTTCCTCGCATCCTGTTTCTAATTGAGCAAGCACGGTCTTTGCTATATTTTCTTTTACCAGCGGCTGTAGCTGGATCACGTTTTCACGTACCGGCAGGTAGATTATTTCCGGCTCACCAAAAGTGCTGTTGTTATTGGCAATATCGGTGTGCTGATGAAATTCTGCAATGGTTTCAGCCAGAGCATCAATGTGTTTATTGTGCAGTTGGCCGGTAGCAAGCAGATTATCCATTTGCATGCTTTGTGGAAACTGAACCATTTTAACCGCGTATTCAAAGGGTCTGCCGGAACCGGAGAAAACAGGCTGTTGCTCCGAACCCGTTATCGGGATAACATCAAGATAAAGAGACGGTGCCAGTCTGCTATTTAAACGCAACTCTTCCTGACAATAAAAATGACGCTTTTTAAGAGTAGAGAAATCCAGAAAACCAAGATTAACCGGTTTTTTTATTTTGTAAGCGTAAGTCCCAGTCAGCAGTACCCATGATATATGAGTTTCTATCAGTTCAACATTTTCTACAGCATAATCATAACTATCAGGGTATAGTAGAGCAGCAATATACCCGGGTAAATTTTGATTACTCATAGTTACCTCAAATAGTTACCTCAAATAGTTATCTCAAATAGTTATCTCAAAACCTTATTGGGATAAGTTTATCAGAATTTGACGCTAATGCTTAATTTTGTCAGAATCCATCTATGAAACTCAATAAAATTTATTTATTCCTCACCCTGTTTATTCTTATGTGGCTTACCGGCTGCACTCAGGAAACGCCCCCCAAAACAGTGATCCGACCGGTTCTGACTCAGCAGGTGGAAATTAAGGAAAACTGGCGCAAAGCAACTTATGCCGGTGAAATCGAGGCTCGTTACAATATGGCTCTGGGCTTTCGTATTGGCGGTAAAATTGTTGAACGTTTTGTTGAAGTGGGGCAGATAGTGGCTCCGGGTACGTTGCTGGCACGTCTGGATCCTCAGGATTCAAATTTACAATTGCTTAATGCTGAGGGTGGCCTGGAAGCCGCTAAAGCAGAAAAACGCAAAGCGGAACTGGATTTAAAGCGATATAACAAACTTTATAAACAAAAAATGATTTCTGCAGCCGAGCATTTACGTTTTTCTAATATTATGGCCATTGCAGAAGCTCGTTATACTCAGGCCAGGGCCAATCTGGATGTGGCTCGTAATCAGTCCAGCTATACCCGTTTATATGCGGATAAGGGGGGCGTAATTGTATCTCTGAATATGGAAGTGGGGCAGGTTGTCATTGCAGGACAAACTGTAGTAAATGTGGCTTTGCCGGATGAAAAAGAAGTGGTGATTGCAGTCGCTGAGAATCGCCTCAATGAAGTCCATAATGCCGATGAGGTAAAGATCAGTTTATGGGTCAACCCGAGTAAATTCTACAAAGGTAAAATCCGTGAAATATCACCTGGCGCGGATCCGGTAACGCGTACCTATACCGTTAAAATCAGCTTGCTGGATGACGATCCCTTAATACAGCTGGGTATGACCACGACGGTGGTCATTATTCAAAAAGAAAAGGGCAAAGTCGCTAAACTACCATTACCTTCTATTTATCAGCAGCAAGGCAAGCCGGCAGTGTGGGTTTACTCCACACAAACTTCAACGGTTCACCTGCAGCAGGTAAAAATTGAGGAATACCTGTTTAATGCAGTACTGATCCGTTCAGGTTTAAAAAATGGTCAGATTGTGGTCATAGCGGGAGTCAATAAATTACATGAAGGTCAGAAAGTACGTTTAATGGATAAATCCCAGGATAGTGACAATTAATGAAAAAAATTAATTTGTCAAAATGGGCATTAGAACACCCGTCTCTGACAGTCTATCTGATGATTGCGTTTGTATTAAGTGGTGTCTGGGCCTACCAGGATCTGGGGCAGGCGGAAGATCCTGATTTTACCATAAAAAAAATGGCAGTAAAAACCTTCTGGCCCGGAGCAACTGCACTGGAAGTTGAACAGCAGGTCACTGATCGAATTGAGAAAAAATTACAGGAAACACCCTGGCTAGACTATTTAAGCAGTTATTCTAAAGCCGGTGAGTCCATGATTTTTATTGATTTAAAGGACTATACTCCCTCTGAAGAAGTACCCAAAGCCTGGTATCAGGTAAGAAAAAAAATTAATGATATTCGACATACTTTTCCAGTCGGTGTGCAGGGGCCGTTTCCCAATGATGAGTTTGGTGATACTTTTGGAACCATTTATGCTTTTAGCAGTGATGGTTTTTCCTATGCTCAGTTACGAGATTATGTCGATGATGCACGCTTAAAATTACTCAATATAGCAGATGTTGCTAAAGTGGATCTGCTGGGTGTGCAGGAAGAAAAAATTTATATCGAAATATCCAATATCAAGCTCTCCAAGCTGGGATTGCAGCCTGGTGTGATTTTTGACACCTTAACCCAACAAAACTATCTGGCTCCAGCCGGTGATATTAATACCAATTCAGATCGTATTTATATTCGGGTTAGTCGTCTGGCATCGGTCGATGAAATACGCAAAGTTGGTATCCGTTCCAATGGCCGCTTATTTCGTCTTGGGGATATTGCTAAAATTTATAGAGACTATGTTGACCCCCCCGATTATAAAATGCATTTTATGGGTGAGGAGGTTATTGGTCTGGCTGTCAGTATGCGAAAAGGCGGCGATATTCTGGAGCTGGGTAAACGGCTGAAACAGGCTATTTTTGATATTCAGTCTAATTTACCCATTGGAATTGAAATCCATAAGGTTGCAGATCAGGCCAGGGTGGTTAAGCATTCGGTCAATGAATTTTTATCGGTACTGGGTGATGCACTGATTATTGTGATGATTGTCAGTTTTTTAAGTCTTGGGTTTCGTACTGGCCTGGTGGTAGCCTTTTCTATTCCCATGGTTCTGGCTATTACCTTTCTGGGAATGAATTTATGGGGAATTGATTTACAGCGCATATCACTGGGTGCTTTAATTATTGCTTTAGGACTACTGGTAGATGATGCCATGATTTCAGTAGAGATGATGGCGACTAAAATAGAACAGGGCATGGACCGCTTTAAAGCTGCTGTGTATGCTTATACTCACACGGCATTTCCTATGTTGACTGGAACTTTAATTACCATTGTTGGTTTTTTACCGGTGTTTTTGTCAAAATCTTCTGCCAGTGAATACACCGGTTCTCTGTTTATTGTGGTTGGTTTGTCTCTATTAGTGTCATGGTTTGTAGCGGTATTATTTGTTCCTTTTTTAGGACTTCATCTGTTGCCTGAATATAAGAAACATCAGGGGGTATTTGTTGATGTCTATCAGAAACCAGTCTATCGATACTTTCGTGCTATGGTAGGCTGGTGTGTTCACTGGCGAAAGACGGTAATTATTATTACCTTAATACTGTTTACCGTTTCTATTTATTCTTTTCGTTTTGTTGAACATCAGTTTTTTCCTAGCTCTAATCGTAATGAATTACTGGTTGACATCTGGCTTCCGCAAGGCAGTTCATTTAAAGCTACCCAACACTATGCGGAAAAATTAGAGTCAATTATTGCAAAATATAATGGAGTGGTTAATTATGTGAGCTATATTGGAAATGGTTCCCCCCGTTTTTATTTGCCCCTGAATCAGGAGCTTAGACATAATAATCTTGCTCAGTTTGTGGTGATGACGCGGGATAATAAAACCCGAGAAGAAGTCAGAACCCGGTTAATACATTTATTTGAAACAGCTTTTCCAGAAGTACGCGGGCGTATAAAACGTCTGGAAAATGGTCCCCCTATCAGTTATCCCATACAATTTAGAGTGAGTGGTAAAAATAGAAACAAGCTGAGAAAAATTGCACAGGAAGTTGCTGCAGTGATGAGAAAAAACCCTTATGCGGCCAATGTGAATTTTGATTGGGATGAAATGGCTAAAGTAGTCAAATTAAGTATTGATCAGGACAAGGCCAGAGTACTGGGTATCAGCTCTGAGGAACTTGCGGTAGTGCTTCATTCTATTCTCAGTGGTTATTCTGTTACTAAATTCAGAGAAGGCAATCGTTTAATTGAAGTACTGGCTCGAGCGGAAAAACAGGAACGTATAGAATTAGGTAATTTAAGGGATATTCGTATTCCAACTCGTAATGGCACCTTTGTGCCCTTAAGCCAGATTGTTTCTCTGTCATATGAACTGGAAGAAAGTTTGATCTGGCGCAGGGATTTGTTGCCGACTATTTCGGTACGGGCAGATGTAAAGGGTAACAGGCAGGCTGCGGATATCAGTCTGGAACTTGATCCGCAACTAAATGAAATTCGTAGTCGGCTACCTTATGGTTATAGTATAACTATTGGCGGTGTAGTAGAAGAAAGCAGCAAAGCAGAAAGTGCTATCAAGCAGGTTATGCCGATTGTTGTGCTGAGTATTTTTACCCTGTTAATGATACAGTTACAAAGCTTTCAACGTACCTTTCTGGTTATACTGACTGCACCATTAGGTATTATCGGTGTCGTTGCAGCCCTGTTGATTTTTCAGGCTCCTTATGGTTTTGTAGCTAATCTGGGGGTAATTGCTCTATCGGGTATGATAATGCGTAACTCAGTGATTCTGGTGGATCAAATTGAGCGCGATCGAGCAGAAGGTGCAGGCTTAAAAGAGGCAATAATAGAAGCAACAGTGCGTCGTTTAAGACCTATATTCCTTACTGCTGCAGCTTCTGTACTGGCAATGATCCCATTATCCTTCAGTACATTCTGGGGACCCATGGCTATTTCAATAATGGGTGGACTGATTGTGGCCACTTTACTGACACTATTGTTTTTACCGGCTTTATATACAGCATGGTTTGATAGAAAATAAAAAAAATCTCATAAATTATTATTTTTTTCCCAATAAGGTTTTCATAATTCCTCTGACAATCTGCCTGCCTAAAGAACTGCCTACTGATCG
>JALVAL010000492.1 GCA_027011205.1 Gammaproteobacteria bacterium | reverse complement strand
GTCGATAATATCTATCTGATATTTTTCCAAATCCTGATTGTCAATCTGCATAAATATAGAGATATCGGGTGTTAATCCAAACATAGTTTACAATTCTCTTTTTGATTTCTCATTTTCCAGAGCTTGTTTTAATATAGCAAAAGCTTGATAATATTCATTTATAATATCGTTAAATATTTCTTCAGCTGTTTCTTCATTATATGTGTGAGCTGTTTTATTTCTACTTTTGATACTATCCATAAAAATTGTTCCGCAAGCAGCATCAATTAATCCTCTTTTTACTGCCAATTGAAAAGCATCTCTGCTTCCTTGAATGCCAGTTTCTCCAAGGTATTCATAAAAATCTTTAATTGTTTGCCAGGCAAGTTCCTGATTGTATTTAAAGCGTTGGATTAAGCCTTCCTTTTCTAAATCAGATAATTCATGTTCTTTTGCTTTTTCTACATCCAATTCTAATTGCTTAAATGCTTTTTTGAAATTATTTAGTCGTTGTAGCCATCGAATATTATCATTGGTCATTATATTGGCTCCTTAATTCTGTCGAATAATATCATGCTGGCATTGGTAAACAAGGTTTAAATGAGCAGGATTTGAGATTGAACGGCTGGTCTTTGTTTATCGTTATGGTGTATTGATTTCAAAAATGGTAGTTGAATGTCGGCAATTGTAATTATGGATTGCAGGCTCGTAGCGCCTGCCTTACTGGATGCAATAGTAAATCAGGCACTATGAGCCTGATTGCCTGTATCAAAATTTGCAACAATTCTATAATTATAATTGCTGGTTGAATATACAGTCTGCTTATTATATATTGTTTGCCTGAGTAAAAACGAAATAAGTTGTTTTCTATTGTGGCGTGATAAATTTTTTTCTTAAAGTAGATGATAAAATCATGAAAAATAAAAATGTTGCCGGTTGTGTGATTATTCCTGCATACCATGAAGAGGGGCGGATTGGTCAAGTTGTTCGGGATGTTAAGGAATATATTGATTGCGTAGTTGTTGTTGATGATGGTTCCTCTGATGATACTGCGAAAGAAGCTACTGCTGCCGGAGCCGTTGTTTTGGAACATAAAGTGAATATGGGTAAGGGGGTTGCGCTTGAGAATGGCTTTGAGTGGGCGTATGATAACGGGTATGAGTTTCTTATAACGATGGATGCTGATGGGCAACATGCGGCAGAGGATTTGCCTAAATTTTTATCTGTTTATGCTGAAGGTGAGTATGATATCTTGATCGGCAACAGAATGTGGGATAGCGAGGATATGCCATTAGTACGTCGGCTAACAAATAAGTTTATGAGTTGGCTACTAAGCCGTAGGATGAAACAGAGGGTACCGGATACACAATGCGGATATCGGCTTTATGCTTGTTCTGCGATAAAGGATATAAAATGCCGGTCATTGCGATTTAATGCAGAGTCAGAAATATTACTTGTTCTGGCATCAAGAAATAAAAGAATCGGCTCGGTTCCAATAAAAGTGATTTATAATGATGAAGTTAGTAAGATTAATCCGGTAAAAGATACGTTTAGATTTTTTAGAATGTTAAGAAAGTTCAGGAAGGAACAGAAGAAGTGATCGATAAGGTAATAGTTTTTATTAAAGGTTTTCTGATTGGTTTGGCAAATATTATTCCCGGTGTCAGTGGAGGAACGCTGGCGTTGATTTTAGGAATATATAAGCGAATGATTGCGGCGTTACATAGTATTGGGA
>JALVAL010000491.1 GCA_027011205.1 Gammaproteobacteria bacterium | reverse complement strand
TTTATGGATAGGGGTTGAATTTCTAATTGATTTGATTTCATCATGAATGTAATTTGAAGTAGCAGAAAATATATTAATCGGCTGAGATTGTTTGTTTGATATATTATTTATTTTGTTTTTCGAACACCCTGCCTTCTTAACTTCTCCCCAAAGATTAGTCATATCCATTGTAAATGCACCAGCAGCTGAACTTTTGTGGCTTTGACCTGTTTCTTTGAAACGAGTCTTATAGATAACACAACGAGCATACTACACGATCAACAGACATCTGTGCCCGCTATGGTGGAGAAGAATTTGTTTTACTGCTGCCGGATACTGATATAGATAGTGCCATGTCCATTGCTGAAAAAGTACGGCAGACTATTAGGGATTTAAAAATCCCGCATGCCGCATCAAAGGTTGATAAATATATTACCATTAGTGCCGGTGTCTGCTCTATGGTTCCTGAAATGAATCAGTCACCCTCAATCCTGTTTAACACGGCAGATAAACAGCTTTATCTTGCCAAAAATAACAGCAGAAACTGTGTCATGAGTGCCTGATTATCTGTGGATGTTGTTCTGGAACTCACTCCATGTTTTCGGCACGTTGGTCATTGAGCGCAGTCGAAGCAAACACTGTGGATGATAGAGCGGAACGGCACACCACACCACTGAGGGAGTAAAACTCAGCGATATTCAGCCTTTAAAACTTTGGCATCACTCACCTTAAGAGCCTGAAAAATGTTAAAAAAGCAGAGAATTGCCAATATACTGTCTGGTAAATTCATGATGAGATGTCAGGCTCAGAATGTGATCCAGGTGATGATAAGTTGAATGAAACTAATAGGAAATAACGCTTATAAGTACCCAATTAAGCAGTTGACACCTTAGAATCTTATGTATTAATATGTAATACAAGAAAGAGAGGTGAACGATGCGAAGAAATACCAGTGTGACATTAGGTGATCATTTAGGAGGATTTGTTGAAAACAAAATTCAGCAAGGGCGATTTGAGTCAACCAGCGAAGCTGTGAGAGCTGGTCTTCGTCTTCTTGAAGAGCATGAAGCAAAGCTAGACCTGCTAAGAAAGAAACTTTCTGTCGGTGAAGCGCAACTCGATCAGGGTAAAGGGGTTGATGGTGATGCATTTATGCAAGAATTGATTGGATAATGGCAAAATATATTCTATCGCCTGAAGCTCAGAAGAGTTTGAGTAACATCAGGACATACTCAATTAAAAAGTTCGGTACCAAGAGAACAAAAACCTACCTTCAAAGTATTCGCAAGCGGATGCAGGCACTTGCTGAAAACCCGTCACTCGGGATAATAAGAGAAGATTTGAAAGTTGGATACCACAGTGATTTTGTAGGCTCACATACAATTTACTACCGAGTGAAAACCAGCCATATTGATATTATAGATGTGTTACATCAGGCAATGGAACCAACAAAACATATCATTGACTAGCTCATCCATATTAACGACCATTTACACGGGCATGGTAAAAGCACATTGTTACCAATAATGGGTGGCCTGGATCGTCCCGGAAATGTTATTACAGATTCGTCCAGATGCTGATCAGGCTAAAAGACAATCTGTAATTGATGAATGGTATCGAGGACAATTAAAAGAAATGATCCTTCCATATGTCTTGAATATATTGTTGTCCATGAGATGGTTCATTTATTGGAACCATCTCATAATACTCGTTTTGTTTCATTGATGGATAAATAT
>JALVAL010000490.1 GCA_027011205.1 Gammaproteobacteria bacterium | reverse complement strand
GGAAAATATAATATAACTTCCAATGAGATTATCAGCGCTGTTATGATTGCCTCAGGCAGTAATAATTTAATGAAAGCAGGTTATGCACTGTACTTTGGAGGTGTAAGAAATGCACTGCCATCAGCCCTCGCATTAGCAATACTGGGTTTTGTTATAATTGTCTGGGCCTTTATATGATACCCTTTCATTTGGGTTGTCAGGCATAAACATCCTGTCGACCTGAGCCTGGTTTTTTACCTTCATTAACCTGTGTTCTTCTGGATTCACTGCTTTTAGCCATACTGGACTCATTTACCTCATTTTCAGGAACTGTTTTCGCCGCCTGTGATAAAGTATCTGGTTTAATACCTAAAAAAGCGATTATCACCATCGGTTTTTTTCGTTTTTATATATTAGTATTTTGTAATATTCTAGCTAACAAAAGAAACATAGTGTTTTTTAAAATGATATTTTTTATAGAATCAAAGCAAGGAGAACAATTATGGAATACTCAAATGAAACTGGTATTCAATTCCCACGTTTAAACGAAACTGCACCCGCATTTAATGCTCTGACTACCCATGGTGTCAAAACCAATCAGGACTATCTGGGTAAATGGCTGATACTTTTTTCACACCCCGCCGATTTTACCCCGGTCTGTACTACTGAGTTTATAGCCTTTGCAAAACGGGCAGAAGAATTCAAATCTATTAATACAGAATTGCTGGGACTATCAATAGACAGTCATTATTCTCATCTGGCCTGGATTCGTAATATCAAGGAAAAATTTGATATAGATATTCCATTCCCTATTATTGCTGATCTGGATATGAAGGTAGCAAAAAGTTATGGTATGATTCATCCAGGTGCTGCAGATACCTCAGCGGTGCGTGCCACATTTATTATAGATGATAAAGGAATACTGCGGGCAATGGTGTATTATCCCATGAGTAATGGACGTTCAATAGATGAATTTGTACGTCTGGTGAATGCCTTACAGACTTCAGATGCGAATGGTATAGCAACGCCGGAAAACTGGCATCCGGGTGATAAAGTAATTGTACCCCCTCCAGCAACAGCTGATGCTGCAGAAGCTCGTATGCAGGAAGGTCATGAATGTGTTGACTGGTATTTCTGTAAAAAAGAACTTTAGCATCCCGTTAAAACATCCAATACCAAAAAAAGGTGAGCATAGAAAACTGCTCACCTTTACTTTAATAACTAAAGAGATTTTAGGTTTCTACATCATTAACAGGTTTTGGTAAACCTGCCAGTTTACTCAACACACGAACTGGACCATGAGGAAATAATTCATACAGGAAGTTTTTATATGATTCCTGATCATGAAAGTGTTCACCCTTATTTTTTCCCAGAGTCATAACCAGTTTATGCATGGTTGGGTGAACCTTGTTCTCATCATAGTACTGTCTGAAATAATCAATAAGGCCCCGTGCAGTTTCATTAACTTCTCTATGACCTTCAGCCTCATGTTGTTTGATTAAAGCTTCACAGACATCTTCATTCCAGTCATTAATATTAACCAGGTAACCTTCTTCATCATTTTCAATTATTTTACCATTAACTTCAATACTCATCATTGTTCTCCTTAATCACTGTATTTTTAAAATCAGGATAAAATTAAAAATTTCAAGCCGCAATTGTTTATACTTTTAACACTTTATCTAGATTGAGCAGAGATAGCAGTGATAGTAATCACAATAAAAAATACTTATAAC
>JALVAL010000489.1 GCA_027011205.1 Gammaproteobacteria bacterium | reverse complement strand
GCCCCTATTGTGTCCGTATTTTTAATTTATGCTCTATAGCTTCAAAAAACTGCGGGTTAATATCGGCCTTAATCGGCAGATACCAGCAGTTGTTTAACGGCAACATCCGGCATTTGACAGCATCTTTTGCAGTCATAATAATCGCTAAATCATCTTTAAAATCCAGATCCTGTTGCTGAAACTGATAATGGTCAGCAAAAGGATGTTCTATTAACTGCAAACCATGCTTTTTTAATAATCTGAAAAAAGCATCAGGTTCACCAATGGCCGCCACACTATGTACAATTTTACCCTTAAACGCTTCCAGAGTCATGCTCATCTGTGTCTGTTCAGCAACCGATTGCAGCGCTTCAATAGTATAATTCATACTGAACGAGCGTTTATCCAGCAGGCTGTCACTGAGTTTTCCACGGGATATATTGTACACAATATAATCCACAGAATTGAGCCGCCTGCGGGATTCTCTTAATGGCCCTGCCGGAAGACACAGACCATTGCCATAGAGTCGCCGGGTATCAGTGACGTTGATTTCAATATCCCGCTGCAGGGCATAGTGCTGTAAGCCATCATCACTGATAATCACATTACAGTCAGTTTGCTGTTCCAGAGCCTGTACTGCCCTGCTGCGCTGCGGATCAATAAAAACCGGGCATTGGGTAGCCTGATAAATAAGCACAGGCTCATCACCAAAAAAACCGGCATCCTGATCCAGAGTGACCTGTCTGGGCCAGGGACAAGCAGCAGAATGATGGTTTTTATCATAGGCACCATAGCCACGACTAACTACGCCAGGCTTATAGCCGCGCTTTTTTAGCTGTTCCACCAGTTCGATCACTAAGGGTGTTTTACCATTGCCGCCAATATAAATATTACCTACTACAATAACTGGCAAAGTAGAGCGGTATGCAGTGAACAGACCCAGACGGTACAGCAATCGACGCACAAAAACTAACAGACAATAAAACACACTAATCGGCCATAAAGCAATACTGACCCAGTTCAGATCTGACCAGTACGCAGTGACCGACTTCATAAAAATCTGTTATTCCGGTTTAACGGCTGCGAAAGTAATATGTATAAAACCCACCTGACGCGCAGCATCCATTGCACTCATTACCGACTGGTGAGTGGTATTTTTATCGGCCGAAATAATAACTCGAGGATCTTTGTTATCACCTGCCACATTGCGCATGGCTCTGATTAAACTGTCAATTTGAGTATTAATCAATGCCTTACCATTAATAGTATATTCCCCTTTTGAACTGATAAATACCTCAATATCATTATTTTCTGACTTAGTGATTTCACCACTGGCCTCAGGTAATTCAATATTCAGTTCTGACTGGTGATCAAAGGTGGTGGAAACCATAAAAAAGATCAGCAGAAGAAAGACCACATCAATTAAAGGGGTAATATTAATATCCAGATCATCAGGTGTTTTATGTCTGAAATTCATATCAGTCCTTTTTCTCCAGACGATCACCATGTATGACTTCAACCATATAAACGGCCTGTGCTTCCATTTTTAACAGCAATTCATCAACGCGGCCACGAAAATAACGATAAAACATAAAGGTCGGGATAGCCACGGACAGACCGGCAGCAGTAGTAATCAGAGCTTGAGAAATACCATCCGCCAGTACCTTGGGATCGCCCACCCCCAGACTGGTGATCACTGCAAAAACTTTAATCATACCTATAACTGTTCCCAGTAAGCCCAATAAGGGAGAAATTGAAGCTATGGTTCCCAGAGTATTTAAAAAGCGTTCCAGTTCCTGAGCCACCTGACGTCCTTCTTCCTCGATACTTTCCTTCATAATATCCCGCGCACCATTCATATTGCGCAATCCAGCTGACAGAATACGCCCCAGAGGGGAATCATTATATAATTTTGTTATGATTTCATTAGTAATGCGCTTTTTATGATGCCATTTAATAATCTGTTCGGCCAGGTTTGAGGGCGCAATTTTCTGCTCTCGCAATGTCATGAACCGTTCGATAATAATAGTGAAGGCCAGTATAGAACACAAAATAATCGGGGCCATCATCCAGCCGCCGGAAACAATTAATTCAAACACGAATTTTCCTAATTTTATTGAGTTTACAATAAGTCTTGATTTAAAACGCTTCTGCATCACGGTGCCAGAATCGTTTGTTGACTATTCGCTGCTGTGTTACCAACAGTGAATTATTGGTTAAATCTACTTTAATATCAATAGCACCATTAGCCGTTGAGTACAATTTTACCCCATTTTTTTGATATCTTTGAACGACTTTCACTGATGGATGCCGAAAACGGTTACGATAGCCATAGGAAAACAGAGCCATCTGCGGTTTTAGCCTGGTTAAAAATCGGGCACTGGATGATGTTTTACTGCCATGATGCGGCACCTGCAGGACTTTTACTTTCAGATCCGGGTAGTTTTTGAGCAGTTTACGTTCTACTTTTTTCTCTATATCCCCGCTAAGCAGATAACTGAAATTATTCTGAGCCGTAATATATATGACACAGGACTGGTTATTATTCTGTTTCAGGCTTCTTTTTCTATAATTCCCGGATACCCGTTGTCTCTTTAGTGAAGGTAATTCTTTTACCGGGGAAAGTACCTCAAACAACACCCCATCCCACCACCACTTATCATTTTTCTGACACTGACCGATCCGCTGTCTGGTCTGAGTTTTAAAGTCTCTAAAAAAATCTGATGAGGCTTCTCCAGAAATAATCTTACCAACAGAAAAATGATTAATAAGCTCCCTGTATGAGCCTGCGTGATCCCGATCCGTATGGCTGATTATTAAACGGTCAATGTGCCTGATTCCTCGCGATCTTAAAAATGGAATAATCACACTGTCAGCCATATTAAACTGCTCTGAATATTTATCCCCGGTATCATACACCATAGTATGCTGCCGAGTTTGTATTACCATCGCCAGCCCCTGTCCCACATCCAGCATGGTCAGTCTTATCTGTCCTGCTGGCGGCTTATCCGGAGTAACGTTAATAATTGGTATCAGCAATAGTATCCCTAAACTTCGTCCAGGCCAGCCCTTTGGCATAAGCAGCCAGACACTGCCTGTAGTCAGCAGCAGCATTACCCATAAAGACAGTTGCGGAATATGATACAGACTGCCTGGCCAGTCACTGAGATAAGCCAGAAACCCGAATAAGGCATCCAGCGGCCATTGCAGCAGATTAAATATCAGCATTCCCAGGGGCTGAAATATCAGGCTAAGCATGGTTCCAAGCAGGGTAACAGGTACAATGAACAGACTCATTAATGGCACAGCGACTAAATTTGCCAGCGGCGCAGTAACTGAAAACTGCTTGAACAATACGGTCATTAGAGGCAGCAGACCAATAAATATAACCCATTGTACTCTTACAAAGCCGCTGATCTTTGCCCCAATGCCCCGAGTATGTGACAGGCGGGCAGAAATGGCCAGCATGATAACAGCCACTGCACCATAGGACAGCCAGAATCCTGCTGACAGACTGCTCAGGGGATCTATTATTAACACAATTAATAATGCCAGGAGCAAAATATAAACCGCTGTAAACTCCCGTTTAAACATGACCGCAATAAAAACCACACTGAGCATAACCAGTGCTCTTTGGGTAGGAATAGCAAAACCTGCCATGGCAGCATAAAAAAAAGCCATTAGCAATGCCGAACTACCGGCAATAAATACCGCAGGGACAGCCTGATTAAGCGTCTGACTTCGACGCCACAGATAATAAACCAGTGACCATATCAGTGCTGACAGCAGGCCAATATGTAAACCGGAAATAGCAATCAGGTGATTGGTTCCGGTACGAAAAAAAAGCTGCCATTGGTTATCAGGCAGGTCAGCACGATAGCCTATTGCAAGTGCTTTAAACAAGCCTTTATAAGGATTGTTTTTCAGGACCTTATCCAGTTTATGTGCCATAGCCTGCCTTAATTGTGCAACCGGGGAGGCAGACTCAAAAACTTTTAATTTATGCCCTTTAAGCACATAACCACTGGCCTGAATATGGTTCTGATACAACCACTGTTCATAGTCGAATCCCCCCGGGTTCAACAGACCATTATTTTTTTTGAGGCGAATATCCAGTACCCAGAATTGACCAGACTCAATCTGCTGATAACCGCCATACCAGCTTAAACGTACTTTACCGGTAAAATGCTCATCCTCAGGCGCAGATTTGTTTTGAGCCACTTCTCTGGACAAAATATTAAACTCAAAGCGATATTTTTGTGCTTTTCTGTATGAAGGTGTGCTGGAAAAAGACAGTTGAGGCAAGGAGACAATTTGCCCTTTAACACGAATGGTTTTACCTTCTAATTGCTTCAGATCAAGTTCAGGCAGTGCATAAACAATATATAATGCTGTCCATACAAAACCGGCTGCATAACACAGACTCAACAAGCTGAAAGACAGAAACTGTTTTGATAAACAGAGATATTTTCTTTTAGCCCGGTATAATAAGCCTGTTAAAATCAACACTAAGACTGAAAATAACAGAATAATTGATGTATTGGGGAAATACGGCAGATAAAGCAATGTCATATTTCCAGCCAAAAACGCGACAATCCCTGTGCGCATCGTTTGCTTTCCATAAATTTTAAACTGAAGTTATCTACATTATGCCAAAAAAGCTGATTAAAAAATACATGCCCGATCATAAAACGATCAAAGAACATAAACATTTACAGATTTTTGGAAGCTTACTTCATGATGCTAACCTCTGGCACTTTAATCGGCGTTCGGTTTCCGGTGCATTTGCCGTAGGTTTATTTGTTGCCTTTATTCCCCTGCCTTCACAAATGATTATTGCTGCTGCCGCAGCCATTTTTATGCGCGTAAATTTACCCATATCTGTAGCTCTGGTCTGGGTTTCCAATCCGATCACCATGCCGCCATTATTTTACGCAGCCTATCTGGTGGGTGCCAAAATACTGGGGCAGGAGGCATTACAAAGTAATTACGAACTGACGCTGGACTGGTTCAGCAATCAAATACATCTGATCTGGCAACCCTTTCTACTGGGCTGCTTTATCTTTGGAGTGATCTGTGCAGGGCTGGGTTATGCCACTATCCGACTGCTCTGGCGCCTGCATGTGGTTAAACATATAAAAGAACGCAAAGCCAGACGTGCCGCCCGGCAGGCATCCAGAAACGATTAGATTTTATTTAAAACAGGCTCTATTAGTACTTCAGAACGCACAGATTTGGCCAGAAAACAGCGTTCATGAGCCTGATAATGGATTTTCTCCAGCGCTTCCCGGCTGACCTCTACAGCTTCGGCAAACACAACTTCCGGCCTTAAAATCACTTTGCTTATTATCAGCTCACCCTGATCATTTTTCTCCAGAAAGGCGGTTGCTTTGTCTGTGTACTGCTGAACGGTCAGGTGCTTTTTAGAGCAGATGGCAATAAAAAATAACAGCTGACAACTGGCTAATGCCGCAGCAAAAGCACGTTCCGGATCAGCGTATTCAGGTGTCCCCAGAAATTCAGGAGCAGATGATGCATTGACAATCAGATCATGACCAAAATCCCACTTATGATCACGGTTGTACTTTGTATATTCAAACGATTCCGTCTGTTTTTCCCAGCTCAGGGTGATATTATGTTCTGACATTTTAATTAATTTCCAACTTCAATTCTTAACGGGATCCATTTATTGGTAATTCGATTAACCACCCCCTGGCTGATTAGTTTTGCCAGAGCTGAATTTAGTTTTTCCAGTAGTTTGGTATTGCCTTTTTTAACTGCCCAGGCCAGAGGTTCTTCAGTCATATATTCATAAAGACCGAATAATTCCCGATCCTGTGTTTTAGGCAGTACGGTATATTTCCAGATAGTGGGTGCATCATGTACAAAGTAATCAATCTTATTGGCTTTAAGAGCCGCTATTGCCTGTTCCACAGTATCAAAAGCTATAATTTTAGCTGAATGGAATGTGTCATTTACATAATGTTGTCCCGTGGTGTTTTTTTCCACCCCAAAGCGACGACCTGACTGATACATGGACATTTTAGAAGACAGAGTCATAATATTGTCGGCTTTAATAAGCACCATTTGCCCAATCACCATATAAGGTCTGGTAAAATCAACCCGTTGTTGACGTTTACTGGTCACGGACACTCCGGACATAACCACATTAATTTTACCATCATCTAATGCTGCTTCCAGTGATTCCCAGGGCATTTCTACAAATTTAATATCCATACCGGTTTCTTTACCCACCGCTCTGGCAAGATCGGCTTCTATACCGGAAACCTCTCCATTATTGTTAAAAATCACCGGTGGATAATTTGTTGATACACCCACCCGGAGTGTTTCTGAATATGCCTGTCCTGAAACAGTAATTAATATAAAGA
>JALVAL010000488.1 GCA_027011205.1 Gammaproteobacteria bacterium | reverse complement strand
ATCTATCACAGACCTTACTTTAAACGACTTTAAAATGGATTTAATGGGCTACCTTAAAACAGATGAGGCTAGATTACAAAAAACGCCTCTTGGTATTCACAGCGCAGTATTAAATCAAGACGAAACAAACGACTCCATAGAGAAGGGAACTATTTTTTGTCTCAAGCTTTTAAAAAATGAAGTGCAAACAGACAACTACTCACTAGAGCCTTACTACTTGGTATATGTAGACGAAGAAGGCGAAGTCAAACTAGGCTTTAGCAGTGCCAAAACCATACTCGACATCTACAAAAAACTCTGTATAGCTCAAGAGAGAGCCATACAAGATGCAGTAACACTTTTTGAAAATGAAACAGACAACTATAACAATATGAACAAATACACCACACAGCTACAAACAACCATTGAGAGCATTATAGGGAAAAAAGAGGAGAGCGGAATGAACTCACTTTTTTCTCGTGGTGGCACAACTATCTCAAGTGATACCATAAGCAACATAGAAGATTTTGAACTTATATCTTACTTGGTTATAAAATGATACAAGAACCCATACACAATCTTAAAATCTCACCTGAGTGTAAGATAGGCAAAAGGCTAACAAAAAAGCAGTTTCTTGAAAACTTCTCTCTCAAAGCCAATGAGAAAAAAATCCTCAAAGAGGATATTCAAAGCATAACCTTAGAGTATCTGCTTAACAAGCACAATATCAATATAGCACCATTTATAGATGAAGAGAATGATTACTCAGAGATAGCCTTTATACAAGTGGAAATTCTAAACCTTAGCAAGTTAAAATCCATAGCGACAATTGTTCAGTATATTCCATACCCTCTTATAGTCTTTTTTATCTGTAAAAATTCACTCTGCATAAACATAAGCCCAAAACGCATCAACAAAAACGACAGCACGAAGTTAGTTGTAGAAGAGTCATACTTTACAAACTGGATAGACCTTGAACAGACTAACTCTTTAGAGGAAGATTTTCTCAAAAGCTTAGAAATCCAAAACCACCCTTTTACAGATTTTCTATCATTTTACAACAGTTTTTTAGATAAAATAGTAGCATTTAATGCCTCTGCCTACAGCGGAAGTCTGAGTGTCAATGAAGAGACAAAAGCCATACTTGACGAGATAGCACAGTGCGAAACCAAGATAACAGAACTAAAAAACAAGATAAAAAAAGAGACGAATTTTAACGACAAGGTCAATATGAACATAGAGCTGAAAAAAATGAAAGATAACCTAGCGAACCTAAAGAGTAAAATATGAAACAATTTGATGAGTGGAACGAAGTTAAAAAGCGAATTGACAACAAAACTAAAATCAGTATCCCAAAAGAGAGAGAAGTTTACTGGACTTGCATTGGAGAAAATGTAGGATTTGAGCAAAATGGGAAAAGTAAACTTTTTACAAGACCCGTTCTTGTATTAAAACGATTTAATAAACATATCTTTTTTGGCATACCCTTATCTACTCAAATTAAAGAGGGTAGTTTTTTCTTTACATTTACTCTCAACGACACTTTAAGCAATGCACTTTTAGTTCAGGGAAAACTTTTTGATATAAAGCGATTAGAAAAGAAAATAGGTATGATTTCAAAAGATGAATTTAGCGAATTAAAAACTAGGCTTAGGGAGTTGTTAGATATATGATGTTTTCCCTCTAGTAAAACCAGAGGGCGTCCCGAAGGAAATTGTAATAACATTATACACTAAAAAGAGTAAAAT
>JALVAL010000487.1 GCA_027011205.1 Gammaproteobacteria bacterium | reverse complement strand
TTAGTGCCCAGTTGCCCCATAATATCTTCTGGAATATCCAGTGGACTCTGGCTGATAAAATAGATACCCACACCTTTGGAACGGATCAGGCGTACTACCTGCTCAATTTTATCTATCAGAGAGCGGGGGGCACGATCAAATAATAAATGTGCTTCATCAAAAAACAGCACCAGTTTGGGTTTTTCAGCATCACCCACTTCCGGCAGCTGCTCATACAGTTCAGCCAGCAGCCAGATCAAAAAAGAAGCATAGACTCGGGGTGATTTTTGCAGGAGTTTGGTCACATCCATAATGCTGATCACGCCCTGACCAGAAAAATCAGTGATCATCAGGTCAGAAAGCTGTAATGCTGGTTCAGCAAACAGATGTTCCGCCCCCTGTTGTTCCAGAATCATCAGACGACGCTGAATCGCACCAATACTGGAGGCACTGATGTTGCCATATTCAATAGACAGTTCTCTGGCATGGCTGCCCATCCAGTTAAGCATACTGCGTAAATCTTTTAAATCCAGTAATAACATGCCGTTATCATCGGCAATAGCAAAGGCACTGTATAAAATACCGGTTTGTACCTCATTGAGTTCCAGCAGGTTAGACAGTAATAACGGGCCCATTTCTGAAATTGTGGTGTGAACCGGATGACCTTTTTTTGCGAATAAATCCCAGAACAGCACGGGATTGGCATGATTGCTGTAATTGTCGATTTTAATAGTATCTATACGGGACTGAATTTTTTTATTCATTTTTCCGGCACTGGCCAGGCCGGATAAATCACCTTTAACATCGGCCAGAAAGACCGGCACCCCGATTCGGGAAAAATTTTCCGCAAGTATCTGTAAAGTAACTGTTTTACCGGTACCCGTTGCGCCGGCAATCATACCGTGGCGATTGGCTGTTTTAGCTGAAAAATTTACCTGAGTTTGTGCATTACCGCCAATTAAAAACTGAATGGTCATAGGGTTCCTCTGAAAATGGAAGACTGAGTTGTATATATCTTAATTTTTCAGTTATGGAATTACAACTTTCCGGTGATAAAGTTACTGACAAAATAGCCATCAACAGATATCGTAATAACTTTATCAGCCTGCAGCGGGTATTCTCGGTGCAGCAGACTGAGCATATATTGATTATTAAAACATTTCGTGCTGTACTTGACAGACAAATTTGTATAGAAGAATAACTGGAGTGTAATAAATGTCTGTACCCTTTATTCAAAAAGAACTGCTGGTTGAACTGGATACTGCTCAATGGCAGGTTAAGGAAATTACCAGGGAAGATAAAATTCTGGGCCCTGTGGATTATGGCTGGAAGCGCTATAAAGAGAACCCGGAAGTGTTTACCTTTGGTGAAGGTTTACTGGCCAGCAGTTCTATACCCGGTTCAAGGCGGATGGTGTTTTGCGGCAATAGTCCGCAATGGGAAAGCTTTTATATCTCTTCTATGGGCGGGGCGGCTTATACATTCCAGCATGTCGGGGTTAATTTTGTCAGTCTGACAGGGCGTTGTGAACGACCCAGTGTGTTATTACTCAATAATGATGGTGATAATATTTCAGTGCGTCTGGAGCCTTTTGAAGACTATCGTGATGTCTGGGAGGGCTATAAAACCAGTGAGGATTACGATGGGGATAAGGTCATTGGTATATATGCCCTGCAGCATGCCATTTTTGATCGCTGGGCCAGTGAATACGATCCAAAGCGGGTACGTGCTTTTGTGGTCGGCCCGGCAGGCGAATTGACCAATGAAGGTACCATTGCTTCTTCAACCGTAAAAAAAGGCAAATTTACTGCAGTTGTGGACTGGTGTGGGCGAGGTGGTATGGGCAGTCAGCTGTTTCATAAGCATAATATTGTCGGTTGTCTGTTTGGTGGTAACTGGGTTGATCCGCATAAACCTAAAGCCCGGGAGACAGATGTTTATTTTAGTGAACATTTTGGAAATAAGGGTGTTAAAGTCGATAAAGCAGCGACTGTTAAGTATTATTATGATCCCAGGATTAAAACCGGCGGGACTTTTGGTGCCAATCTGCATAATATTGGTGATATGTTAATGACCTTTAACTATCGCAGCACGTCTGCAACTAATGAAGAACGTTTGCGTCAGCATCAGGATTTTATTGTTGATCATTATCTTAAACAGTATAATGAAGAAACCATTGAAACCAAAAACTTTGACCACTGTGGTGAACCCTGTGCCACGGCCTGTAAAAAACTCAATGGCAAATACAAAAAAGACTATGAACCTTATCATGCATTAGGGCCTCAGTGCGGAGTATTTGATCAGCGTGCAGCAGAGCTGTTAAATGATCATGCGGATGCCATGGGTATGGATGCGATTCAGATAGGGGGCACTCTGGCCTGGATTATGGAGTGTATTGCCCATGATTTAATACCGGCTGAACAATTCGGCTTTCCTGACAAGTCGCAGATGAAATTCCAGCAGTTTACTGCAGACACTCAAGAATTTGATCTGGTTAATGACAGTATGCGTAACGCGCAATTTGCCATTAAGCTGATGAATGCTATTTTGTTTGATGAGCGTGCCGCTGTTTTTCGCAAGGGTATCCGTCCGGCAGCCTATAAACTGAATGAACAATTCCCTGATACGGCGCCTCTTGAACGGGCGGTTTTTCTGTCTCATGCTGATAATGGTCATATGGTTCCTAATCAGTACTGGGTGCCCGGTATGGGCAGCCCAATGCCGTTAATGGGTAAATACTATGTGTTTTACGGCGGTGGTTTTACTACCCCCGATGAACTGGGGCGTAAGAATGTGGAACGCATGGTGTATGAGCTTATCAATGATAATTGCGGTATCTGCCGTTTTCACCGTCAGTGGTCAGAACCCTTATGTGGTATTATTATCAATGACCGCTTTGATCTGGACATTGATTTTAAAGCCTTTCATTATCAGCTGGCTCAGGAAATTAATGCACATGAAAAAGGTCAGGCGGTGCCCTGGGAAACCAAACGCATGGCTGAACTGTTTTTTAATTATCTGGAATATTGTGGCGGTAATGGTTCTGAGGATAATAATCTGTTCCGTTGGCAGAATCATGATGATATTCAAATTACCGCACAGGCTTTCTGGCAGGCCATTTTAAATGCTCAGGAAATAGCCTTTAAGGCTGGCGCAGATAATATTCCGGATTCCAAAACACCTGCTCAGTATCGTAATCATGTATAGCTGTTTTTAGAGGAGGGGGGGATTACTTTCTTCTGCGATTTTTCTTTTTATCTTTGTTTTTTTGCTGTTTCAGTTTTTGAGTCAGAAGGGCTAACTCCTGTTCTATGAGTTGCGGTGTTTCCAGAGTAATTCTACCCAGTTTACCGGCACGTAATTCAGTGAGCAGGATTTTACTGGCTTTATTATGATCGACATGACCGCCGCCTCGCAGACAACCGCGTTTACGCCCGATAGCTTCTATCATTTCCAGTTCATTCCGGGGCTGTTTATCCAGTTTAAAGCGTTGCATTAAACTATCCGGGTAGGCAGAAAGCAGATATTGAGCGGCAAAAAAAGCAATGTCATCGTACTCAAATGCAGTATCCTTAACAGCCCCGGACACCGCAAGTCGATACATGCTGGGTTCGTTTTCAACCTTGGGCCATAACACGCCCGGCGTA
>JALVAL010000486.1 GCA_027011205.1 Gammaproteobacteria bacterium | reverse complement strand
AATGCTGCCATTGAGTCTAATTTTTTGCTGGGATTTGGTGACTGCGGGCTCATTACCTGTTTTGGCAATGCTTTTTCCAGCCAGAATATTGATCAGACTGGACTTGCCGACATTTGGTATCCCCATAATCATGGTGTTGATTAATTCCCTGTTACCAGGACGATAGGTCATCATTTTTTTACAAAGTTCGACTAACTGGCGCATTTGTTCGGGGTGCTCAGTTGTAAGCGACAGAGTTTTAACTCCCTGCTCCTGCTCCAGCCATGCCTGCCACTGGCGGGTCAGCTCCGGATCAGCCAGATCGCTTTTGGTCAGGATCTTTATACAGGGCTTATTCCCACGAAGGCTGGACAACAGCGGGTTCTGGCTGCTATATGGAATACGTGCATCCAGTACTTCAATAATCAGATCAATGCCAGTCAGAGCTTCTTTAATCTCCCTGTTAGCTTTATGCATATGGCCCGGATACCAGTGAATAGCCATATAATTAATTTACCCCTGCAATACTATCAGATGACTTTTTACTCAGCATCTCGTAAGGCCTCATCTTTTAAGGCGAGGTGCTGGGTTTACTCTTTTTGTTACTCATTTAGTTAATTTTTAGTTAATCTTTAGTTAATAGTTTAACTTTATTAATTTCTCCACCAACTTTAGCATAATGCATTAGAGATGCAATACTTAAAGCCCGATCGGCGATTTTTTCCAGACGGCGTAAGGCTTCCATGATATCCTGATATTCTCTGGAAAGGTGTATATCTTCACTGGTTTTCTTTAGCAGGCTTTTTTCAATAATTTTATACAGTTCATCATTTTTACTTTCTTCTACAACAACAATTTTGAAATGTTCGTTAACGGATTTTTTATCATCCAGATCCAGTAACAACAAAGCATTTTCTAACGCGACAACGGAAGACTTTTGCAATGGCACTGCATACTCAAGAATAAAATCCCTGTCAATTTCATCCGACAGGGCATTTGGGAAGTCACGTATAAAAGAGTGGGCACTATTGATAATGCGATCATATTCATTGGTTATTTTTAAAAAAGCCACCAGTTGTCTCAGGTCTTTTGCTTCGGGTGTATAAAGGGCGAAGACATTAATAATTAAATTATCAATGGCATCAATTTTTTTATAACGTTCCTGTTTAGAGATTTTTTTTATGCCTGTTAGTTTACATGGGTTGCAATGTTTCAGTGCAGTCAGGATCCTCTCATTTATTTCCAGAGTCGTCTGACCCAGAGCTTTTATTTCTTTTTTAATGATGTTCAGTTTCTGTCTTTCAATAGCTAACATTGTCCATATCTTCCTGTAATATAGTCTTCGGTTTTCTTTAGTGTCGGATTAATAAATATTGTTTCAGTATTATCGTATTCAACCGGATCTCCCATATCGATAGAATTCGGATTATTTTCTCTTTTAGGCCACTATGTCTGTGCTTTAGTTCAAAGGGTCTCAAGAGACCTCCAGTTAGTTTGCAAATTTATACAGTGGATACTAAACAACATAAAAGCCTTCTTTCTGAAGCAGAAAAAAGGTTTGTTGACAATCCTTTAGCAGGTTATCCAAAGTCAGTCTGGTGTGTTTAAACCATGGCCTCGGCAGAACAGTATCATACCACTGCCAGAACCGGTTGATTCAACTACAGGAGTAAGGTTGTTTGTTGTGGCTCCAAATTCTTCAGCTACAGAGCTGGCAAAAGGGTAAACGCTTGAACCTAAATAAATCAGTTGGATCGTAGCGAGAATGATCAGAGTGCTGGAGATACCAGGATTTACAGGTTATTTTGGCTTTATTCGTACCCCAAGGGCACTTCCTTCGGGGCGTAGTCACCCTTCGGGAGAGGTCAAAATGTTCTGGAAAGTCTCGTAAATTCAGTGCTATGGACATTCGTAGTAGGTTCAACTGATTTATTTAGGTTGAAGAACCAACAATTTTTATCTGATCACGAGCATGTGTCATGAAACCAGGCTAATCGCCAGAATACTGTTTGTAATAAGTTTCATAGCAGATGAGTTAAATAACATTTTATATTTTCCGGATGTGTAATAAAAAGTAACAAGTTTTATCTGAAATTATATGGAGAGAATATGACAGATTTATTACAATAGCCGCTTGTCATAAAAGTTTAATATTTACCCGGTATTTCTTAAGGTCTCGTTCTTAAGGTGAGGTAAGGTAAGAATAGCAGGGGTGACAATTATTTCCCAGAAACCTCGTCTTTTAGGCGAGCTGCTGATTTTTCTCGGATTATTGAATGAGAACGGTGCAGAATCAACTTCAAATTATTATCAGCCAATCCTTTTTAAACAGAAATATGTGATATGAAAAACCTGCTTAAGATTATTATAAAAAAAATCGTCCTGCTGACTTTAGTGCTCATGGCAATGTCCCTGCTTATGGTGGGTAGTTTGAACTATGTTAATCCGCCGACCTGGATGTGGAAGCTGCAAAGGCAAATTAATCCACCGGATCACTTTCCAGTTAAGACAGTCCAGCAATGGGTAAGCAGTCAGAATATTTCAGATAATATGAAACTGGCCGTGATTGCAGCAGAAGATCAACGTTTTCCTTTCCATATTGGCTTTGATTTTAATGCTATAAAACAGGCGCTGGTATCAGGAAGGGAGGGTAAAAAAATTCGCGGTGCCAGTACGATTAGTCAGCAAACAGTAAAAAATCTTTTTTTGTGGCCGGGTAGAAACTGGTTTCGCAAGGGGCTGGAAGCCTGGTTTACTATAGTTCTGGAATCCATGCTGAGCAAACAGAAAATAC
>JALVAL010000485.1 GCA_027011205.1 Gammaproteobacteria bacterium | reverse complement strand
CTTAATACACCTATACTATTAATATTTCAACTGAGTATTTTACTAAGGAAAATATCATCCGGAGCTGCATCATTAAAACACAAATAGCTGTCAGCGCCTGTTTATTAGGCAATCCTGTTCGTTATGATGCTAAAGATAAAAAGCATACTCTGATTATGGATATTATTGCTGGAAAATACTCTGAACAGGTGGAAATCATTCCATTTTGCCCAGAAATGGGGATTGGACTGGGAGTGCCCAGGGATAAAATTGAGTTAGTCAGGCAAAAAGACGAATCAATACGAGTTCTTGGTGTCGAAAATCACACATGGGATGTCACTGACGCGTTACAATCTTATGCTGAAAAATTTTTAAAACAATACCCGTTTTTAGACACTTTTATTGTAAAATCACGTTCTCCCAGCTGTGGTTATAATACCACACCGGTGTTTGTTAGTGGGGTGGAAGTGGCTATGGATTCTGGTATGTTTGTTCAGACCCTGTTGAAAATAAAGCCGGATTTAAAAATTATTAATGAATCTGCATTATTAACGGAACAGGACTGTCTTTCGTTTATGAGCCAGAATGCAGAAATAGGCATGCGGCTGGATATCGATCTTAGGAAATATTAATTTTGAGTTTCAAATCTAAAATAATAACCATACTTGTTCCAGTTATAATCATTATTCTTGGTTTCGGCTTTTTTAAATTGATGCTGGCAACCCGTAATAAAACACCGGATATTGAAATAAAGGAACATGTCTGGCGAGTGCAACAGACTCAGGTTAAAAAGCAGAAACTGGCACCGGTGATCACCCTTTATGGCAAAACAGAAACCACCGAGCTGTTTAATGCGGCTGCTCCAGCAACCAGTGAAGTAGTGCAGCTACTGGTAAAGGAAGGCGAATTTATTGAGCAAGGTCAGTTGATGCTCAGTCTGGATCCTCAGGACTTTGAACCTCTGGTCATGCAGGCGCAGGCTAAAGTGAATGAACTGCAGGCCTCGATTCGCAGTGAAAAAATACGTCATGAGATCAATCAGCTATCCCTTAAAAATGAGCTTAAATTACTCAAACTCAATGAAAAAGCCCTGCAGCGGGCGGAAAAAATAAAACGCCAGAAACTGGGATCGATATCGGAAACGGAACAGGCTATGCAGCAGGTTGAAAAACAGCGACTGGCCTATAATAGTATGAAGTTTAAGGTTAGTGAGCATGAAGCTCGGATGGAACAGCTGCAGGCTCGTCTGCTTCAGGCAGAAGCAGATTTACAGAAAAGCCGTCTGGCCATGCAGCGCAGTCAGATCCATGCACCGTTTTCCGGCATTGTTGCCAAAGTTAATGTCTCTCAGGGTGACCGGGTCAATGCTAATGAAAAATTACTCAGTTTTTATTCCATGCAGCAGCTGGATATTAGAGCCAAGCTGCCCATCAATATTCTCGGTGATGTTCAGGCGGCCTTAAAACGGGGTGAAAGACTCAGGGGAACAGCTTCCAATGGTGGGCGACATGTGGCCATTCGGCTGGTGCGCCTGTCCGGTGAAGCGCAGGCCAGTGGTGTGGATGCCATTTTTACCATTGAAACACCCCATGCTACTTTTCGTATAGGTTCTATTGTTGTGATACGCCTGCAGCGCAGTGCCCAGGATGGTTTAATGAAAGTACCTTACCAGGCCATGTATGGTATGGATCGTCTGTATAAAATTGTCGATGGCCGCTTGCATAAAATTAAAGTAACCACCATTGGCGAAGCCCAGCTGGAACATAATGACAGTGATGCTCTGCCGCGATTACTGGTGCGCAGTGATGAGTTAAACAGTGGTGACATGATATTAAGTACCCATTTGCCCAATGCGGTCAGTGGTTTAAAAGTGCAGGTGGTTGAACAGGGACGGGATCAGGCAGGTCAATGAAAATAATTTCTACCTTTGCACACCATAAGGTTGCTGCCAATCTGTTAATGCTTATTATGCTGCTCAGTGGTATTTTTGCCCTGTCACGATTGAATGTGCAGTTTTTTCCGACCTTTGAGCTGGATCGAATCAGTGTCCGGGTGATCTGGAGCGGTGCCAGTGCTGAAGATATTGAACAGGGGATCACTATTCCCCTGGAGCAGGCACTTAAAAGCGTTGAAAATGTCAAACACATGACCTCCACATCGGCGCAGGATGTGTCCTCTATCCAGCTGGAGTTTTATGAAAATACCGATATGATTCTGGCTCTGGACAAGGTCAAGCAAAAGGTTGATGAGTTCCGCAACCTGCCCCTGGATGCAGAAAAACCTCAGGTCGAAAACCTGACCCGTTATGAGGGTATAGCTAAACTTATTATCTCCGGCGGTCATAATGGCGGGCCGAAACTGGATATGCATGAATTGCGTATGCTGGCTAACCAGTTTGAACGTGAGCTGGTTAAACGAGGTATTGATAAGGTTGAAATTAATGGTCTGCCGGATGAAGAGATCAGTATTGAAATTCCGCTTGAACAGTTACAGTATCTGGATCTAACACTGGATGAAATCAGTCAGCGTATTAATACTTTCAGTAAAGATATGCCTGCCGGTACCCTGGGCAGTGAACACAGCGCCAAAGAATTACGTGCTCTGGAGCAGGCGCGCAGTGAACTGGAGTTTGCCCAGATCCCGGTGATCAGCACCAGTACCAACTTTGTGCGTCTGGGTGATATTGCCAGTATTAAGCGTCAGCCGGAAAAGGAAGGCGTGCTGCGTTTAAAAGATGGCCAGCCGGTGGTGGAGATGGCTCTGCAAAGAACTGAGGAGGGAAATACTCTTAAAGCGGCGCAGATTTTACAGGACTGGGTGGCAGAAAAACAGGCCAGCCTGCCACCTAATATCCGCATTGAAGTGTTTGATGAAAGCTGGAAAATGATCCGTGATCGTACCTGGTTGTTACTTAAAAACGGTGGTAGCGGTCTGGTTCTGGTGGTACTCATCCTGTATTTCTTTTTAAATGCCCGGGTAGCCTTCTGGGTTGCTATTGGCATCCCGGTCTCTTTTATGGCAACACTGGCTATTTTATATGCTGTCGGTGGTTCTATTAACATGATCAGCCTGTTCGGTCTGATTATGGCACTGGGGATCATTGTCGATGATGCCATTGTGGTAGGTGAGGATGCCCTGGCCCATTATCAGGGTGGGGAAGCGCCGCTACTGGCTGCAGAAGGTGGCGCACGGCGGATGTTTGTGCCGGTTATTGCTTCCTCAATGACCACTATTGCAGCCTTTTTACCGCTGATGATGGTGGGCGGTATTATGGGTAATATCCTGTTTGATATTCCGCTGATTGTTATTTGCGTGATCCTGGCTTCGCTGGTGGAAAGTTTTTTTGTGTTGCCCGGTCATTTACGTCATGCGTTCAGCCATTTTAAACGGGATGATAAAACCCATCGTTCTGATCATCTGAGTATTAGAAATCGACTGGATGATGCGTTTGATAAATTTCGTCAGAATCGTTTCAGATCACTTATCACCTGGTCACTATCCCACCGTGCCATTATTATCGCCCTGGCATTTAGCAGTCTGATTTCAGCTTTCGGGCTGCTGGCCGGTGGACGTATTAATTTTACTTTTTTCCCCTCACCGGAATCGACCATTGTTTATGCCAATGTCAGTTTTGTGGCCGGAACCTCTCGTGAAACCACGGAACGTTATCTTAAACAGATGGAAGAAAAGCTTAATGAAACCAATAAGGAACTGGGAGGGGGGCTGATAGAAATGGCGGTGACTATCAGCGGTAGTTCTTTCAGCGGCGGCAGTACCAGAAAAAAGGGCGATCAGCTCGGTGCTATTTTTGTGCAGCTAACAGAACCGGATAAACGTTCGGTGCGTAATCCGGAAATTATAGCGCGGTGGAAAAGCAAGCTGGAACAGCCTCCTGGACTGGATAATCTGACCATTGTGTCACGTAAAACCGGGCCGCAGGGCAGTGATCTGGTTATTCGTCTCAGTGGTAACAATACCACCCAGTTAAAACAGGCGGCCACGGAATTATCTTCGGCATTGCGTAATATTGATGGGGTTTATGGTATTGATGATGATATGCCCTATGGTAAGGAACAGTTGATTTACAGGCTTAAACCCACAGGACAGGTGCTGGGCTTGACGGTGGCAGATATTGGTCAGCAACTGCGCACCGCGTTTGATGGTAAGCTGGTGCAGATTTTTCAGGACGGCGCTAATGAGGTAGAAGTAAGAGTGCAGCTACCCAGGCACGAGCGGGATCAGATCAATACCCTGGAGCGTATTAATATTCGCATTCCCTCCGGGGAGTTTGTACCTTTAACCAGTGTGGCTCAATGGACTGTACGTCATGGTTTTGAAGTCCTGCGTCATGCTGAAGGTGAACTGGCACTGGAAGTATCTGCCGAGGTAAACTCCAGTGTTAATAATGTTAATAATATTCTGGACTCACTGGAACAGCAGGTACTGCCGGAGCTGAAACAGAAATACTGGGTCAATTATTCTTTTGAGGGTCGTGCGGCGGATCAAAAAGAAACCATGGCTAAAATGAAATGGGGCGGGCTTCTGGGACTGACCTTAATTTACATTGTACTGGCCTGGGTCTTTGCATCTTATGGCTGGCCGCTGGTGGTAATGGCTATTATACCCTTTGGTCTGGTTGGAGCTATCTGGGGGCATTTGATTCAGGGGATTGATCTGACCTTATTGTCTATTTTCGGTATTTTTGGATTATCCGGGATTGTGGTCAATGACTCTATTATTCTGGTAACATTTTATAAACATATGAGAGCAAAGGGGATGGCAATACAGGAAGCTTTAATTGAAGCCTCTGTGCAACGCCTGCGTGCAGTGTTATTAACCTCACTGACCACTATTGCCGGTTTATTGCCCCTGTTGTTTGAAACTTCATTGCAGGCTCAGTTTCTGATCCCAATGGCGGTGTCTATTGCCTTCGGTCTGGCTTTTGCAACGGTCATGGTGTTAATTATTATTCCGGTGTTTCTCTCTATTCATGAATCAATACACTATCAGTTTAAAAACTGGTTTGCATTAGATGAAGCCCCAGACAAGCTGACTTATGCGAAGGAAAAACATCAGAATGACTCCATTTAAACTGGACGAACGTTTAAATAATGACAGTTTTATCTTATCTGAATCAGAACAATTTTATTTATTGCTTATGAATAATGCGTTGGTACCCTGGTTTATTCTGGTGCCTAAGACAGACAAAACCGAGCTCTATGAACTGGATCATTTACAACAGCGTCAGGTTATGAGTCTGATAAATCGCCTGTCTGATTTTATCAGACAGGAATATCCAATTGATAAATTAAATATTGCCAGTATTGGTAATATTGTCAATCAGCTGCATATACATATTATAGGACGTTATAAAACAGATGCTTACTGGCCAGGTGTGGTCTGGGGAGCAGAACAAAAAAAACAATATAAACAAAAAAATGTCAATAATCTAAAAATGAAATTGAAATCTATATTAGAAATATGATATATTATGATTTACTATATAACATTAAGAAATGAATGAGTTGACCACATATTTATGAAATGGTTAATTTCATATTAATTGAGTGTTATAGTAGTATCAACACATGGTGGTTTATTTTAAAATAATAAAGCGTTTAAGTAAGGAGATGGATATGAAAAAGTTAATTGCACTTTCAGTTTTTTCAGCTTTTATTCTAGGTATGGCGACTAATGCAAGCGCATCCTGGTGGGGAAGTAATGATGATAACGAATGCTGGGGCCCATACGGTAAGATCCCGGACTGTAACCCATATGATGAGTGGGATCCAAGATACTGGATGGAAGAGATGTCAGATACCTTTGATGATGATGATAATGATTATTATCGTTATGGTGGTTATGGCCGAGGCTATGGTTATGGTGCTCCAGGCTATGGTTATGGTGCTCCAGGCTATGGTTATGGTGCCCCAGGTTATGGTTATGGTGCCCCAGCCCCTGCTTATGGTGCTCCTGCTCCTGCTTATGGTGGTTATCAACAGCCATATTATCCAGCAGCACCCGCACCCGCACCCGCACCCGCAGCGCCTGCCGCTCCAGCACAATAAACTGTTATTCTAAAAATATTAGTTACACAGTTTTGTTCTGTAAATGCCAGTTTCAGGGAAACCTGAACTGGCATTTTTTATGCCTGTTCATAAGTATCAGTTTCATCGACTTTTTCCGGGTTGAAAATGATGCTTACTGCCCCAAACTTTTTCAGATAACATAATTTCAAGGAATATTATGAACCAGCCGGATCCGCTTGCGGTCAAGCAATTTTTATTATCACTGCAGGATACTATCTGTCAGGCTCTGGAGCAGGCGGATAAGCAGCAGCAATTTATTGAAGAAGACTGGCAGCGGGAAACTGACGGTGGAGGGCGTACACGGGTATTGAGCGATGGTGCTGTTTTTGAACAGGCAGGGGTTAATTTT
>JALVAL010000484.1 GCA_027011205.1 Gammaproteobacteria bacterium | reverse complement strand
CTTGAGAGCTATTGTATTATGATGCGTCCTGGTCAGGCTAGGCAGAGTATTTTATCCCTCTCCATTAAGGATAAAAGTGCCCTGTATGCGGCTTATATGCCTTTTATAAAAAATGGTGGTCTGTTTATTCCGACCAATAAGCACTATAAACTGGGTGATGAAGTTTTTATGCTGTTGACTCTGCTGGATGAAAAAGACAAACTGCCTGTAGCCGGTACCATTATCTGGATCACACCCTCAGGTTCCCAGGGTAATCGTGCCGCCGGAGTCGGTGTGCAGTTTAGTGACCAGGATAATGGCCAGGCGCAAAAGAAAATTGAAACTTATCTGGCGGGAGCCTTAAAGTCCGATCGTCCAACCCATACCATGTAATTCCTGTGTTTACTCTACTGCACTTCCTAATATCTTTAACCAGCATCGGTAAGGCCTCGTCCTTAAGGTCGTGGATAGCAGCGGTGACATCTATTTCCCAAAAACCTCGTTTTTTAAGGCGAGGTGCCGGGTTTGTTTTCAGGGAATATTTATGGCTTTAAATTTTGTTGATTCCCATTGTCATCTGGATATGCTCGATCTGAATGATTTTGAGCAGAGCATGGATAATGTCATTGCGCAGGCCAGAGACAGTCAGGTTACAGATATGCTCAGTATTGCCGTCGATCTGGAATCATTCCCACGCGTGCTTGCCACTGCCAGAGCCTATTCTGAGGTATACGCTTCAGTTGGACTTCATCCCTGTCATACCCCTGAAATGCTGTTAAATGTTGATCAACTGGTCAGGCTTGCAGATGATCCGAATGTTATTGCCATTGGAGAAACCGGGCTGGATTATTATATGAATCAGGGTGTCTGTCCAAAAGGTGAGAACTTTTTATGGCAAAAAAATCGCTTTCGTACTCATATTCAGGCTGCTGTTGAAACCAGTAAACCACTCATTATTCATACCCGTGATGCCAGAGAAGATACCCTGAAAATTCTTACAGAAGAAAATGCCCAGCAATGCGGGGCTATTATGCATTGTTTTGTAGAAGATATTTCAACTGCAGAAAAAGCGCTGGAGATGGGCTTTTATATTTCATTTTCTGGTATTGTTACTTTCAAAAATGCTCAATCTGTTCAGGAAGTGGCTAAAATAGTACCGGATGATCGTCTGCTGATAGAAACAGATTCACCGTATCTGGCACCTGTGCCAATGCGCGGTAAAAAGAATCAGCCTGCATATGTCACCTATGTAGGGGAATTTCTGGCTCAGTTAAGAGAGTGCAGTGTGGAACATATTGCCCGTGTGACCAGAGAAAACTATTTTCGGCTGTTTAATTTAATGTCATAATTTAGTAACAAAAGTTTGAGCGACAGTTCACCATAGAGAACCATAAAACGGCCAACTGTGCTGCCTGTTCCTGTGAGTCTTCAGTAACTATTTGTGCCTGAAGATTAATTGAACAGATAAGTGATAAAAGTAATAATAAAACAGGTCCATATTTCTGTGGCATAGTCATATCTCTGTCTATTGGTTGTGTCTATTTCAGGGTCGGGGGTATTCATTATAGCCGGCGTACTGAGTCAGTACCTGTTCCCGCTGCTTATAGTCGTTCAGTCCAGCCTTAAAAAATTCGCCATTGGCTATTTTTTTGGCAATCGCTGGAAAATACTGTTTCTCTTGTTCAATAAGATAATAATGTTCCGATAAATCTGAACGATGGACTCGGTCATAAAGATCAATAAGATTGTCCATTATC
>JALVAL010000483.1 GCA_027011205.1 Gammaproteobacteria bacterium | reverse complement strand
ATTCATAAGCATCGCCAAACAGGTCGATGTGGTTATCTTCAAAGTCACCAAAGTCCAGACCTTCCACTCCTTTGAGTACCGCAGCCAGGCGGATGTTTTTGTCTTTAACGGTATTACCGAGACGGTTGCTGGTGGTATCAAAATCGGCAAACAGGCCTTTGATGTCGCCTTCTGATGGATAACCGCTGGCTGAGGCTTCAATGGCAGTAAATATCTGAGCCAGATCGGTATTCAGGCTGTCGTTATGGTTTGCGCTTTTGGCAATATTGGTGAACATCTGGCTGGGATAGATGAAGTAGCCCTTGGTTTTAATGGCATCATCCCTGATGTCATCGGTGATTATATCATCGCCCAGTTCGGCGTAATGGATACTTTCGTCTCCGGCTTCGATATAGCTGGCAAAGTTTTCACTGATAAAGCGATAAAACAGTGTACCGAGAACATATTGCTTAAAATCCCAGCCATCTACCGAGCCACGTACATCATTGGCAATTTGCCAGATCTGGCGTTGTAGTGCGGCGCGTTGTTGGGTGCTTGTCATTCTGTTATTCCTGTTTTATTTTGAACCAAATGGGCTGACTTATTGCTTAGTGAACACATAACGTTTGCCATAAATCGTGCCGATTTTTGGCGTCGCTTTTGATGGCATTGTTATGTGATTATATATCGTGCGACCTTATTAGATACTCGCCTTGTGCATCAACTTGGTTGTTGTTTATGATTTTTCTTGCTACATCCTCTATCTCGAATTGATTGTCGTCAAAGGCTTGTTCTACTGTTTTACCTTGATCAGCACCATAACGGTCTTCCAATGCCTCTCTTGAAATCAGGCAACGTGTTTTCTTTCCATCTACTTCGACTTGGAACGACATACTGTCTCTATTCGGGTTCCATGCTCGTTTTCCGGAAAAATCTATTCGTTTTGCCATTTCAATCTCTTTTTTATTTGCTGCACATAACGTTGAGATCATGGGGGCGTCTTTTTGCCTCCCATGCATCTCTTGGTTAGAATATTTTAATTTTCATCACCATTTGGAAAAGCCATTGGTATGGTAAATTTAATGCGATTTTGTAAAACATTTTCTGCATCACTTTTTCCTTGAGAACCAATACCAATTGTTCCAACAGCAATACCTATACCACCTTTTGTTTCTGTTCCTTTTGTTACAGTTACAGCCACATCAAAATCAATTTTTTCAACCACTCTTCTTCGTTCATCATTATCCATACTTAGATGTGCATATATGTCAGCGTTGGAGCTATGATTAATGATAATATTTCTTGGGTTAACAATACCTTGAGATTCACTTAAATTTGTATTTGCATCTTCAATGCCTTTTGATATTTGAACAAGTGTTTGGGATATAAACTCGTGAAGTTCCATACTATTTCCTTTTCTTCTAACATCTTAGCATTTATGCGTTGTGCGCAGTATTACGTATAAATGTCTGTTGGACATTGTCGCGTAACTTACATCAGTTTACCTTATTTATGGAATTTGTTTTTTATAAGCCAGACTGGATGAGCTTTTATTTTACTCTAAAGTGCAATTTTTGTATAAATGACTCCACATAAAGAACGCTTACTGGTTAATTTCCACTTATGAGTTGAATCTAAGGGGTCATTATGCTCTTTTTTGACATGACAGACAATATTCAACCCTCAACCTCTCAGAGAGGTTTATTATTTTTATTTTGACTACCGGTTAAACCGTTATTTAATATATATGATTATAT
>JALVAL010000482.1 GCA_027011205.1 Gammaproteobacteria bacterium | reverse complement strand
GGTTAAATTGAACAAAATTGATGATGAGTACAATATGATGGCAAGCATAGTATAGAATACAGCTCCATATATTTTAAGTATAAACTTATTTACAGCAAAGTTTCACAGAGGTATGCAAAGAGAAGATACCTATTTTTTGCCTTTAGCAATACTTGTCAAATGTACAAGCCCCAAAAATAATAAATCTCAATACTAAATTCTTTTGCATTTTGGATTAATGGATTATCTTTGTTATCGAATATGGGAGAATATATAGTATCAGCACGAAAATACAGACCCGGGTCATTTGATGAAGTGGTGGGACAAGAACATGTCACATCTACACTAAAATCAGCATTACACAAAGATCAATTGGCTCAAGCTTATCTGTTTACTGGACCGAGAGGTGTTGGTAAAACTACCTGTGCAAGAATACTTGCTAAGGTAGTCAACTGTGAGAATCCTATAGATAAAAATACTGCTTGTAATGAATGTGAATCTTGTAAAGCCTTTGACGGTAATGCATCTTTTAATATATTTGAACTTGATGCTGCCTCCAATAATAGCGTTGATCACATAAGAATGTTGGTGGATGAACAAGTCCGATATTTACCGCAAAAAGGGACGTATAAGGTGTTTATCATTGATGAGGTGCATATGTTATCCAAATCTGCTTTCAATGCTTTTTTAAAAACATTGGAAGAACCTCCGAAGCATGTAATATTTATTCTCGCTACTACCGAAAAACACAAGATAATTCCCACTATATTATCTCGTTGTCAGATTTATGATTTTAGAGCTATCCAAGTTAGTGATATCGTTAAACAATTGGAATCTATCTGTGAAAAAGAAAATATTACTGCCGAACGAGAAGCCCTCCATATAATTGCTAATAAAGCAGACGGTGCGATGAGAGATGCCCTATCGATATTTGATAGAATAGTCAGCTCTTCCGAAGATAGTACTATTACATACAAACAGGTACTTCAAAACCTCAATCTACTTGACTATGATTATTTCTTTAAGATAACTGATTTTGTTCTTCAAAGCGATATTTCAGGTGTTTTGCTACTTTTTAACAAAGTTCTGAGAGAGGGGTTTGACGCCAATCTTTTTGTATCAGGGCTTTCTGATCATTTAAGACAATTACTAATTAGCAAAGATCCCAGAACTCATATTTTACTGGAAGTAGGTGATGAATTAAAAAGCAGATATATCAATCAGTCCAATCTTGTTGATAAGAGCTTCATCCTTTCAGCACTTAATATTTTGAATCAATGCGATTATCAGTTTCCTTTAGCCCAAAATAAAAGACTTCACGTAGAAATCGCACTCAGTAAATTATGCCATATCAAAGACATGATTAAAGGAGGAAATATTATTGTTGAAAAAAAAAAGACTAAACAAAATAGTAGCGTAAAACCTAAAGATAATTCAGCCAATTCAATACCAAAGGAGACAGAGATAAATACTTTAGAATCTAAAATTTCAGAAAAGATTTCAGAAAAGTCTGATGTGGGTACAGGAACTCCAAAATCCGATTCCGATCAACCAAAAGTTGAAACAGAAGAGAAACCCTTTAAAAAAGAAGTGAAGTTTGTTTCTAATTCATCATTCAAAGTTCCTAAATTAAATGCTTTACTCGATGAGATTAAAAAAGAGGATGCTAATAAAAAAGAGGCGATTGAAATTGATATAAATTTAATCAAAAATATAGTTTTTGAACTGATTAATAAACACACATCTCAGATTACTATAAATG
>JALVAL010000481.1 GCA_027011205.1 Gammaproteobacteria bacterium | reverse complement strand
TTATAGTAGTTGTCTTGACAATGGGGTCCACTTTAGAACGAGTCAGTTATAAAAGCAGATATTATCTAAGACGGTCAAATTCCAACCATATAATGACCATGGAAAAAATAGCCAATGAATATTTTAAGAGCAAAAACAGCAGTTGGGATTATTATGTCGATACCCTACAAAGTTTTAAAGACATCAGTCTTACCAAGGTCGATACTTTTGGGGCATATTTGCTATTTGTTAAAGATTTCTGCCTTATTAGTGGTGAGCCGGTCGGTCGTTTTAAAACATCAACCGATATAATAGACTAATGTGGCTATACTTAACCGGACACACAACTTAAAATAACCGAAAGATAAAAAGTGTGCCCAAAATGAATGAACAAAAAAAACCGAATAAAACCTATACATCAGAATTTAAAGAATCAGCTGTCAAATTAGCCAATGAGGCTGATCAACCCGTTTCTCAGACCGCCAGGGAGCTGGATGTTAATGTAAATACCTACACACCTGGATCAGCAAATATTCCAAACCGGTGAAGGCAGTGACCAGTAGAAGTGACGAACACCTTTATGATGAGGTAAAACGCCTGAAAAAAAGAATTGTCAAAGTGACTCAGGAGCACGATCTATTAAAAAAGGCCACAGCGTACTTCGCGCCAAAAGTAGGTTCCATGAGGAAAGGGAAACTTTGTGAAGTACGCATGGATAACTGATCAGGCTAAAGATTATCCAGTAACGACTCTGTGCCGTTTTATGGATGTTTCTCTGGCTATTATGATTGGATTAACTCGCCTAAAACGGATGGGGAGAAAGAAAATGAAGTTCTTACTGAACAGCTAAAAAAGCTGTTTGAAGACAGTCGCAAGACTTATGCAACCCGTCGTCTTAAAAGAAAACTGGCTGAAAAAGGCATTCATATAAGCCGTCGGAGAATTGGTCGATTAATGAAAAAAGCGGGTTTGTTTTGTAAAACGAAGAGATGCTTTAAAGCGACGACTAATTCCAAACATAATAAGCGCATATCCCCCAATTTACTGGAAAGAGAGTTCACTGTATCTCAACCTGAACGCTACTATGTGGGTGATATTACCTATATTGCCACTCGGGAGGGCTGGTTATATTTAGCAGTTGTCATTGATTTATTCTCCAGGCAAATTGTTGGCTGGTCAATGGATGAACGAATGAAAGCCAAACTAGTCAATGATGCTTTGCTGATGGCCATCTGGAAGCGTAAACCGACGGATGGATTACTTTGGCATACTGACTGAGGAAGCCAGTATGCCTTGATAGTCATAGAAAGATATTATCGGATCACAACATAATTCAGTCTATGAGCCGCAAAGGAAATTGCTGGGATATTGCGGTATCAGAGAGCTTCTTTCATAGTTTGAAAACTGAATTGACGCACCAATGTTGATTCAAAACAGGCAATATTTGAATATATTGAGGTATTTTATAATCGGGAACAACTTCATTCGGCTAATGATTATTTGTCACCAGTCGATTATGAAATACAGCAGAAAGCAGCTTAAACAGGTTTATTGAAGAGGAGTAAAAGGCGACATAAATGCCGCCCATTACTGTTGACGACCATCGGCTCCTCAGCCTGTACCATGAAGATTTTGTAACAGGATCATTACCGTTGTGAAAATACCTTGGGTGAATGGAACGGCACTATCGTTCCAGAAGGCAAAGCCCTTTCTTTTCATCTTTTTAAAATTAACATGTGAATGTAAAATGAAAGGAATTATAA
>JALVAL010000480.1 GCA_027011205.1 Gammaproteobacteria bacterium | reverse complement strand
AAGTAGTTAAGTCTAAATAATGTAAAATAGTAGCAACTAAGGGGAAAATCTTATGAAAAACGCAACATTTCTAATCAAAAGTAGCAAAGTAAAGAGTATGGGTACAGGTTTTTGTGTGGCTACCGATGCTCATGGTGCATTTTTAGTGACGTGTACTCATGTGGTTGAAGAGTGTGGAGACGATAGCCTAGAGGTCAATGGAGAAAAAGTAGAACTTCTACATAAGGGTTCAAGCGATGACATAGATTTAGCTGTTGTTTATGTAAAAGGTTTGGTCGATGTAGAAATTTTGCCTTTGTCTTTTGAGTTAACAGAGAGAGATACAGCTGTTACTTTAAAGGGTTGGAAAGCTCATAAAAAAACAAACTATATTGCTGAGAGTTTAACGGGAATAGTTGTTGATGTTACAGAGATACAGAGCAACAAGCGAACATTTCACTCATATAAGTTGCGTATAGGTGGAGAAGATAGTATTGAAAAGGGAAACAGTGGTTCTGCTGTTGTTTGCGAAAAGTCAGGGCAGGTTATAGCTGTAGCTACAGATAGAAAAAGTGGTGGAAAACAAGCCTATGCTATACCTATAAGTTACCTACAAGATATTTGGAAAGATATGCCAACACATCTTTTAAAAGAGCCTACTAGTGAAAAAAGTACCTTTATACATAGTGTATTTGAAGAGCTTGACAAGCGTCCTATGTTGCTTTTTTCTCCTGAGAGTTACTACCATACCGACTACATAGAAGATATGAGAGAAGAGGCAACAGAGCTTTTTGGTAAACCTTATTTGCTAGAGATAAATTGTGGGAGCTACCACAGCATAAAAGATGCTGATAAATTTTTTAAACGTCTTTCAAAAAGGTTAGGTTTAGGAGATGAGGTTGAGGACTCAATGGATTTTGAAGATGTGCTTGTCGAGCGTTTTAAACAGGCAGATACCTCTAAAACTTTTCTGTTAATTGTCGGTTTTGAGCGACTACATGAAGATGTACGAAATGCTTTTGCCGAGACACTTAGAAATCTAAATGAGGAGTATGGTGGGTACTTTAATTTGGTTATTTTTGGTGGAGAGAAGCTTGTCAAACTCAAATACAGTACAGGTATTCACTCTTATTTTAATAACTTTGAGCAGATGATGATTCCTCCATTCTCTTTTGAAGAGTGGAAGGAAATTTACCCTTACCTAACACGAAAGATTTATGAGGAGATAGTTTTAGTAACAGGAGGTTACGCAAAACTAAGTGAGGTCTGTTTTAAAGCCAAAGTCAAAACTCAAAAAGAGGCAGAAGAGCATTTGAGCGAGTCTCTGTGGAGCAGTGAGCTTTTTCGTGTTTATCGAAAAGAGAGAGATAGACTATCTATACTTTTGAGCAAAGAGGAGCTTGGAGCTTTTCATCCATATTGTGATGATGAGTTGCTCTATAAGCTCTATTGGGACAATTTGATAGTTGAACAGAAAGGTAAGTTTGTTTGGAGGAGTTTGTTTATTGTTGGTATGGGTAGAGAGTTTTTTGGGGTGTAGGTGATGTGTGGTATAATAATATAAAAACAGTAAGGAGAAAAAATGACAATTACATTAAAGGTAGAAAATACAGATATAGAAGAGCAACTAAAAGCTTTTATTCAAGAGCAAAAAGAGGTGACGATTGAACAAAATATAATTCGCAATCCTCTTCCATAATCTACGATTTGGGAGAGGTTAGAATTATCGAGGCTTGTCTTGATTGCGTATATATTCTTTTATAG
>JALVAL010000479.1 GCA_027011205.1 Gammaproteobacteria bacterium | reverse complement strand
AATGTATTATGTGGTATTGGTTTTCAGGTGAAGACTGCTACTAATGGTAAAGAGGCTCTGCAGCAGATTGAAAAGTCCAGACCAGATATTGTGTTTATGGATATTCGAATGCCTGTTATGGATGGGATTGAAGCTATCAAAAGGCTCCGTCAGATTTATTCATCTTCCGAGCTTAAATGTGTGGCAGTGTCAGCCTCTACCCTGCAGCATCAGTCCGGTCATTTTACTCAGCTGGGCTATGATCTGTTTATCTCCAAACCGTTTCATTTTGACAGTATATTTTTTGCTATAAAAGAACTGATGGGTGATGTGCTTGAAGAAACCATACAGGCAACAGGAGATGACTCTGCAGATAATGAAGTTTTTGAAATCAATACTGACCATCGACAGACTGCCAGGCTTGATCTTGGTAAAAACTTTTTTGATGAGTTATTAGAGGCGGCTGAATATGGTCAGTTAACACGACTGAACGCCTTAATTAAGCAGCTGGAAAAATACGGTGAAGATGGAAAAATAGCCAGTAGAAAAATAAAATTATTAATTAATACTGCCGATCTGGACGGTATTATAAATTATGTAAAGAGTATGATTGATGGATAATCAGACTATAAAAATTCTTATTGTTGATGATATTCCGGCAAATATCAGCCTGCTAACTGAAATGCTCGAACTAAAAAATTATCAGGTTCTGGCAGCTGGTGATGGAGCGCGTGCTATTAAAATTGCCGGGCATATTAAACCGGATTTAATTTTACTGGATATTATGATGCCGGGAATGAATGGCTTTGAAACCTGTCAGGTGCTTAAGTCAGAAGAAGAAACCCGTCATATTCCTGTGGTTTTTATCTCTGCTAAAGCTGAAATGGAAGACATTCTGATGGGGTTTTCTGTCGGTGGGGCGGACTATATCAATAAACCTTTCCATGAAGAAGAAGTGTATGCTCGAATTAAAAGCCTGATTGATATTCAGCAGTTGAATAAGCAACTTATGGCCTCAGAAGCCCGTTTAACAAAATTATTACAGGAAAATCAGGAGCAGGCAGAACGACTGGATAAAATAGTGAGTCATATTGGTGACGGCATCCTGCAGGTTGATGCCCGGGGGGATATTGGGTTTGTTAATCCAGCGGTCAGCGAATTGTTTGATTATACTCTGGAAGAATTAGAAACTATGAATTTCCTGCAATTACTGGCAGAACCGTTTGCCGGTGAGTACCAAAAATACTTATCCGGCAATTCTGCTGTTGCTTTGATTGATGAATCTGATAGCTCAGAGGAAAGACAGCTGGTTTCTATTATCGGCAGACGTAAAAGTGGTTTTGAATTTCCTATTGACTTTTCCTTTATGACCTCACCCTCTCAAAAACAGCACTATCTGATAGTTATACATGATATATCGGTACATAAAGATAAGGAAGAAAAACTCAGGACGCTGTCTTATGTCGATCCTTTAACCAATCTGGCCAATCGTCGTCGCTTTGATGAATTCTTTTTAAAAGAGTGGTTGCGTAGTCAACGTAATCAAAAACCACTGGCTTTTATTATGATTGATATTGATAATTTTAAATTATTTAATGACACTTACGGGCATAAGCAGGGTGATGACTGTTTGAAGGATATTGCTGACTCAATTAGCAGTGTCATTAAACGTCCAGGGGATATGGTGGCACGTCTTGGCGGTGAAGAGTTTTCAGTGGTTCTTCCGGATACCACTCTTGATGGCGTCATTAAAATTGCAGAACAAATCCGTCAGTCTGTTTCAGCGATGGATATTCCTCATTATTCATCAGAACTGGGAATAGTGACAGTCAGTCTGGGAATTGCCACTACTGCATGTGCACAATGCAATAATGTGGATCAACTGTATCAGAAGGCCGATCTGGCGCTGTACCAGGCTAAACTGGCCGGAAAAAATCAATATATGGTGTTCGACGAATTGATCTGAAATAAGCCACTTTATGCTCAGCTTAACACTTAAAACTAAAACATGTAACGTATTTCCGCATAAGCGTTACGTTCCGGTAATGGCAAGTCAGCCTTTTCAGACGATGCTTTTATATTGGACTGGTCTTTGGCATTTTCATTAAAGATGTTTCGAATAGAGGCGGCAAATTCCCAGTTTTTCAGACCGCTAAAACGCAGTGTGGTATCGGTAACAGTATAATCATCTATATTAGAACGGCTGTCATTGTTCGCTCTTTTTCTGTCAGCGATCCAGTTGGCCTGGATATTCCAGTTCCAGTGGGGCTGGAATTGCCAGTCTGAACGCAGATAAGCCGACTGTTCCGGTTCTTCACTGACTCGATGGTCATTATCTTCCGGATCTCTCCAGGTGTAATTACCGGACAGATGAAAATCTTTACTGATTTTCCATTGAGCTTCCATTTCAATCCCGGTGATTTTAAGTTTACCGGCATTTTGGTAAATATTGTTACTGTCTCTTCGAATATAATCATCTATTACATATTCAAAAAGACTGGTGTTCAGCTGCAGCTGTTCATTTATGTTATAGGAAATGGCCAGTTCCAGAGTTTCTGTTTCTTCCGGATCAAGACGGGCGTTACCTATAGAGCGACTGGTAGTGGAATAAAGTTCCTGAAAGTTGGGTGCACGAAAAGCCTGACCGTATAATAATTTGGTGGTCAGTTTTTCTGTGGTTTGCCAGACCAGAGCCAGACGGGGGTTAAAGGTATCACCAAAATCTGAATAATGGTCATAGCGTAGACCCGATGTCAGTTGCCAGTTTGAAGCGAATGCCCACATATCCTGCACAAATAAATATCGCAGTTCACGACTTTTTTTCGGTGCAAATGCCTGTGGTGTCCCGGAAATATTTGTTGGACTTATAGGCGCCCCACTGGTATCAAAATTAACCACCTGTTTGATATCATAAATATCCTGCCAGTTATAACCGCTCCCAATAGTCATTATATGTTCTTTAAAGCCAGTGTAATTACCACTTAATTCAAATCTGGCCTGACGTTCGGAAGAGCTCATCTGGTTAATCTGACCATTAGGAAAATTGATCGGATCAAGGGTTGGAGGTGTTTCTCTGAAACCCTGATTCGAATTGTAATTTAAATCCTGATAATGGAGTTTGGCTTTGATACCCCAGTTGTCGGAAAAATCATCATCGCTGTAAATGAGATCCATATCATAACGCTCATCGTCTGCTGAGGTCAGCGGATCAAAATAGCCGGCCCCGGTGATCTGGGTGTCCAGATTATCATGGCGCATATAATTAGCCAGAAACTGCCAGTTCTGATTACTGATAGAAAGCCGTAGATCCTGATTATCATAGCCGTATTCGACCTGATCAAAATTCTTTATGTCCGGATCATGACCGTCAGTGGTGGAGTAATCAGCAGTAAAAGCAAGGTCAAAGTCATTCCATTGATCACCGTATTGGATAAAACCTTCCTGAGTATCAAAGCTGCCTGCTCTTACCCCGGCTTCGTTCTGGGTGATCCTGCCGGCTGTTTTAGTTATGACATTAATGACTCCAGCACTGGCATCGGCTCCGTACAGAGCTGAACCGGGACCACGTATGACTTCAACCCGTTCGATAGCAGAGGTAGGCATGCCTTTCCAGAAAATGCCAAAATTCCAAACCAGATCACGTACCGGATTGCCATTGATCATTAATAGCGTCTGGGTGCTGGCGGCACCACGGATGCGAACTTGTGGACGAAAACCAAAGGCGCTGCGCTGAATATGAATACCGGGCACTGTTTGCAGTATATCGGCAAGATTGGTCGCACCGGTTTTTTTAATATCATCCTCAGTGATCAGAGTAACCGTGGCAGGTGCGCTGTTTGCTGTCTGTTCAAAGCCACTGGCAATAATCACTTTAACCCGGGTTAATTCTTCAATACTCATATCCAGTAAGGAATCGGCAGAGGCAACATCCTGGGCACTGGCCAGAGACGAAAGGCTGAGGCTGACGCTGAGAAGCAGAATTTTATGTTTATTTATTGCTTTCATTGGTCAGCAAAGCAGGTACAAATAGTGATTTTATCAGCAATTAACACGAGCATTTCATTCGGCAACTTGGGTTTAAATAGATTTAATTAAAAGTTTAGGATAAATATTGAAAATTTCCAGTAATCAGTTCTTTTTATCCCGGGTAAAAACCCAGCTGCTATTACCTGAGCGATGGTCGGACAAGTTATCATTATACTGATAACCAGCTTCATTAAAAGTTTTCAGATCCTGGGGATTTTGCAGTTGGTTTTTTAGAATAAACGCACTCATCATACCCCGTGCTTTTTTGGCATAAATACCGATGACTTTATAACCATCTTCTTTTTTCTCTTTAAAGACCGGGGTAATGATATTACCTTTAATTTCCGCAGGTTTTACCGATTTGTAATATTCACTGGATGCCAGATTAATCAGGCTGTCGGTGCCGCTGTCAGCTAACTGTTTATTAAGCAGCTCGGTGATCTGACTGCCCCAGAATTGATACAGGTTTTTACCTCGATTACTGTTTAGACGAGTACCCATTTCCAGTCGGTAAGGCTGCATCAGGTCCAGTGGACGTAACAGGCCATACAGGCCTGATAAAATTCGCAGATGATTCTGAGTAAAGGCCAGGTCTTCAGCAGAAAAACTTTCTACATTCATACCGGCATAGACATCACCCTTAAAGGTTAGTAAGGCCTGTTTGGCATTCTGAGGGTTAAAGGGTTGATGCCAGTCATGGTACCGGTCATAGTTAAGCTGAGCCAGCTTTTTGCTCAGATGCATCAGCTTTTCCAGATCCTTTGGTGAATAGCTTTTCAACAGCTCAATCAGCTCACTGGCATCCTCCAGACAATCCGGTATGGTAAATTCATCCGTCTGAGGTAAACTTTCAAAATCCAGCTTCTTGGCTGGAGAAATAATAATCAACATAAAAATTTTCCTTGAAAATTAGCATTGAGAACTGAGCGTTCAGCGCTCAGAAAAAGCCGGCATGGAAAAACATATTTTACTCAAATATTTTGATTAAAATTTAACCGACTACCGACTACCGACTACCGACTACCGACTACCGACTAAACACAGCTCTACCCCGTATTTCTCATGCCTCCGGCAATGGCATTAATTGAGCGTAATAACGGACTGAGCCAGATATCCTGTTCTTCTGTGGTCAGGGCTTCATTTCTGTAGCGCTTAAGCAGGGTAAGCTGTACATGTACCAGAGTGTCCAGATAGGCCTGCCGCCTGCCCAGAGACAGATTCAGGGTGGGATTGTGTTCTAATAATTCACTGATTTCAGCTACCTGAAAAATACTTTTAACCGTTAGCTGATATTCGTCTCGGATCATATTATAAACGGTATTTCTGGTTTGTTCATCTTTACATAGCTCAGCATATTCTCTGGCAATATCCATATCTGCTTTATACAGAGCCATCTGAGTATTATCCAGCAGCGAATTAAAATAGGGCCATTGCCGGTACATTTTTTTAAGGCGCTGCAGATTCTCAGGGTTGTCATTAATAAACTGACTTAAAGCACTGCCGATGCCATACCAGGCAGGCAGAGTATGGCGTGATTGTGCCCAGCCGAAGACCCAGCCTATAGCGCGTACAGAAGACTTGGAACGATCCCCGGTTTTACGATGAGAAGGACGGGAGCCTATATTCATCAGGCCAATTTCACTGACCGGGGTGGCTTCATAAAAATAATCCAGAAATCCCGGGGTTTTATCCGTCAGATGACGGTAGGACTGCTCACCCGTTCTGGTCAGAATGGACATGGTATTGAGGTATTCGGGATTATCATCCCGTTCGGCTTTAACCAGACAGCTGCTGGATTTCATCAGGCCGCTGATACCCATAATTAATTCATAAACAGCGGTTTCACTATTACTGTATTTATTGGAAAGTACTTCACCCTGTTCGGTAAACTTGATCTGACCATGTACCGAGCCAAATGGCTGGGCCATAATGGCTTCATGGGTAGGACCGCCGCCACGGCCAATAGTACCGCCACGGCCGTGGAACAGACGGATATTAATGCCTTTTTCCTTTGCCAGTTCGGTAATACGGCGTTGCGCACCGTACAGATTCCAGCTGGAGGCCAGAATACCGCCATCCTTACAGGAATCAGAATAACCCAGCATAACTTCCTGTAAATTGCCGGCAGCGGTTAGGTATTTAGTATAAATCTCATTATTAAACAGGGTGGACATGACCGGTTCGATATGTTCCAGATCTTCCACAGTTTCAAATAACGGGGATACAGTGATATAACAATAGCGATTGCCATCCTTATCCTGACCCAGCAAACCGGATAAACGGGATAAAAACATCACTTCCATGACATGACTGGCGGTATGAGTCATGGAAATTACATACTGATTAAACAGATGATGACTGATTTCCCGACGCAGTCGTAATACCACATCAAAGACCTGTACAATATTTAAGGTGGATTCGGATAATTCTCCGGGTTTAAGTGTGGGTAAATC
>JALVAL010000478.1 GCA_027011205.1 Gammaproteobacteria bacterium | reverse complement strand
AAAGATGAATACTATTATTTAACGGCAGAGGCTGGCACCATTGATCTGGTCGATCCTGAAATTGTTAAGCAGTTAATGATTTCAGGTAGTGAGTTAACACAATGGTTAAAGCAGACGCCCATACAAAAACAGGTCATGCTGCTGGATACCTGTGCTGCAGGTTCCATTGCGAACTCCTTTTCAGAAACGAGAGAAATTTCATCAGGTCAGATTCGTGCCATTGAACGAATGAAAGATCGTACCGGTTTACATGTGTTAATGGGAAGTGCTGCAAATGCAGTGAGTTATGAAGCCACGCAATTTGAACAGGGATTAATGACCTATGCCTTATTAGAGGGCATTAAGGGGGCGGCTCTAAAGGAAAACACTCTGGTTGATGTCAGTACTCTGCTGCAATATACGGCTGACAAAGTGCCTGAACTGGCTGTGCAAATTGGTGGTATACAGCGACCCAGGATAGCTTCACCTGCTTTTTCAGAAAGCTTCAGTATTGGCTATCTGGATAAAACAGCACAAGCAAAGGTACCACTGGCCATTCGCAAAACGATTTTATTGAAACCGGTATTTATCAATCAGAACACCTTACTGGACAATTTGAATTTAACAGAAAAATTAAGCCATTACTTTCGGGAACAGGATTATAAAAAAATAAAAAAAGAGCCATATAATCCTGCCAGTAAAAATATTACCTATATGAATGTTGATGTTTTTTCATCCGCGGTTTATGTCAGAGGTATTTATCAGATTAAAGGTAACACGCTAACGGTGAAGTATGCTCTGGGACGTGATAATCAACACCTGGTCAGTGACAAAGTTGATATTAACCTTGATTCTATTAGCCCTGATAAATCTGATGCCCTGGCGGAAAAACTGGGATCTGCAATTTATCGTAGCATAAATAGTGTCAGTAAAATTGCAACTAACAAAACATGATTATCTATCGAACTAAAAGTTGAAAGGTTCTTGACAGATTTTTTCAGGTTAAAGCTCCAGGTTAGACTTTTGCAAATTTCACCCTACCTTTTATATGGATATTGGGATAATGATGTTCCAGAAATTCCGATTCAGTATGATAACAATCAAGAACAGCATTAATATGTACTCAAAAAGGATGGCTTTTATTAAGTTTTATCATGTTTTTAAGGCTGATATTATTGTTCTTCTGGAGCCGGTTTAGCAATATAGTAGCCCTGATAATAATCCAGTTTCATATCTTTAAGTGTCAATAGGTCTTCTTCACGTTCAATGCCTTCGGCAATAATTTGTATATCAAAATTATGGGCGGTATTTATAATTTGCCTCATATAGTTAACAATGTCATTATTATCTTGAATATTGGAAGCGTAACTGCCATGCACCTTAATGTAATCTATTTTAATATCTTTCAGATAGGACATGGATGCAAAACCAATCCCGAAATGGTCAATAGAAAACTGGCATTGATAAGCTTTGAGAATAAAAAGTAGACTCTTATACTGGTCCAGTGCCTTAATGATATTATATTCAGGTACCTCAATAACCAGACGTTTTTGTTCAGATGCTGATAGTTGTTCAATCTGTTCTTTTAACCAGATTGGAAAAGAGGCATCCTGTAAAGTGTCACGGGATAAATTAATACAGTAAATAGTAGTGGTTTTTTTACTGATCTTCTGTATTACCTTAGTGATAACCCAACGGTCAATCAGACGTGTTACTTCAAGATGTTCAGCCATAGGGATAAATATACCGGCGGAGATAATTTGATTTTCATAATTCAGGCGCAGCATTATTTCCTGAAACGCGGTATTATTATCCACATCTACTGTTTTTTGAAAATACAGTTCAAACCAGTCATTAATAATGGCATTATTAATGATCTCCAGCCATTCATCAGAGCCCTGAGTCTGAATTCCTCGACTTTGTTTACTATCGTAGAGATGGTAGGCATTTATCCCTTTTTGCTGAGCCAGTTTTAATGCCATATCAGCCTGGGTCAATAACTCATTCATTGTATGATCTTCATGACTGGTGATCATTCCGATATGGGCAATATCTTCATCTTTAAAACTCAGTTCCCTGGCAATAATTGCCAGTTGATGGTGTATTTCTTCTCCCAGTTTTAAAATAACTCTGCTATCAATAGACTTTATTAATAGTGCAAATTCACTTCCAGATAGTCTTGCCAGGAATGAAGAGGGGTATTTTTCACTGGTATTAGTGATAAGTTTAGCCAGTCTTTTTAATAGGTTATTGGCTTTAATATGTCCGTATTCCTTATTAATCTGTACCAGATCATTAAGTTGCATAATGATAAGACAGCCATGATTCTGGTCATTTTTTGATTCACAGAAATATTTCAACTGTTTAATAAACATGGAACGGTTCGGCAGTCCCGTCAGTGTGTCCTGAAATGCCTGTTTTTTTAGTTCTTCAGTGACTTTTGCCTGTTCATCAAAAATATCTTTTAATTTTTGAGACATTTTATTAAAAGCCGTAACGACCTGTAAAAATTCAACCGTTCTGGGTTTTATATCAATTTTGGGAAATTCACGGTTACAGATGGCCCTTGCCTGCTGACGAATAGCCACCAGAGGTTTGAGCAGATTTTTAAGAGCAAAAACGGCCAGCACGGAAATTATCAGCATGACCAGAAAATAAATTTGCAGGATATTTAGAATATTACTCCATAACTTTTCGTAGGCGAATGCAGGATAGCTCTGAATTCTGATAACTCCAATGGTCTGCCAGCCGTCTTCTACATTGGCTTTCTGAAAGGGGGCTTGCAGAGGAAATAGGTGGATAAACCAGGCGGGCACATTGTCAATGACAATAGCCTGTTTTTTATCAAATAAAACTTTGCCGTCAATATCCTTTATTTCGATTTCTGTATAATAACCGCTGTCAAACATAGCATTGGTATAGACCTCAACCGTTGCTATATCACCATCCTTGATTTCTGAGGATATTGCTATTCCCAGAGATGTTGCGGCATCCTGAGCATGAGAGGCCAGCTGTTCTTTTAAATAGTCACGGGCATTACCAATACTGACATAAAATGTACTGCTAAAAAGTGTGATAAAGATAAACAGCAAAATAATAATAATTTGTTTAAACAGAGTCATTGAATATATCCTTTAGTATAATTCTTTTTTCATACGCTTTCTTAAATCTGTCCACAGCCTTATCCGGCTGCTGCTGCCTACTTTTTTACCCAGTTTTTTTTTGCTTTGCAGCCACATACCTTCACCATTAAAACTATAAACAGGCTTTAAATCGGTGCGCTGGGAGGCGGGAAGAATTTTTTTGTTGATATTATCCAGTACCAGGGGGACTTGATGACGTTTTTTTGAATATGTGAGTACCATATGAGCCTGATTATATTTAAGGGCTTTAACATAGGTTAGTCTTAAATGTTTGGCGGGAACCCCGAGAGAGATAAGGGTAAAATATTTGATAATAGTAAAATCTTCACAGTCACCAGCGGACTTGATCAGGGTTTCTATGGGGGTGGCCCAATAGTCTTTCTGTTTCCAGAGTTTTAAATCAGATATCCACAACAGCTGCTGGTTAAAAAAATCATTAGTGAGTGATAATTTTTCCTGTTCCGGTTTATACTGATTCTTATTGACAAATGCCTGCCAACGAGACAGGCGCTGGGCTACTTCTGTCCCATATAGCTGTTCAACTTGGAGCCGTTTTTTTTCTGAAAAAAGTAAGTGTTGCTCTGCAGCAAGGACAAAACCAAGCCGTATCAAAAGAAGAGATAATAAAAACAGTGCAACTGCTGGTGGGTATTTAATCATACCCATAAAATTAGCAGACAGGATGCGATCTGGCAATCTTCTTTGTGAGTAACCCCCTTAAAAGACGAGGCTTTTTAAAATAGTTGTTACCCCTGCGATCCTCAACCTTAAAGGCGAGGCCTTATGAAGTGCTGGGTGAAATTTGAGAACAGGGCAGGGTAATACAAACAATCAGACCGGGATTATTATCCATAAAATCAATTTTACCCTGGTGCAGGCGAATAATAGCAGCAACCAGACTCAGGCCCAGGCCATTTCCCTGGAGATCACGATGTTTCTGTAAGCGATAAAAAGGTTCCAGCACTTTCTTTCTCTCGGCTGCAGGGATTCCTTTTCCTGAATCGGCAATAAGGATTTTGATGTAATTATGAGTTTCATCGGTACTGAAGGTATAGCTTAATTTAATTTTACCCTGTTGCGGTGTGTATTTTATGGCGTTGTCCAGAATATTGCTGAAAACCTGAAAAATCATGCCCTTATCTGCATAAAAATGGACATGTACGGGGATATTCGATAAGGAATCATAAATCAGTTCAATGGCTTTTTCTTCAGCCAGAGGTTCATAAAAGTCAACGACATCATTTAACAGATTGCTAATATCAACTTCCTTGAAATGCCCTTTCTGCACACCGCTGTCCAGTTTATTGATTCGCAGCATGGCATTAAAGGTGGTAAGCAGATTATCGGTTTCCATTAAGGCCAGACTGATCCCTTCGGATGTTTCAGGGCTGCAATGGTTCTGTATGGCTTCAAGTCTGGTTCTAAGACGGGTTAACGGGGTTCTTAAATCATGGGCGATATTATTGGATATATTCTGAATACTCTGAACCAGCTTTTGGGTCTGATCCATCATGTCATTGATGTTTTTTGACAACAGATCATAGTCATCATCCGTACCTCTTAAAGGAATCCGTTTATCAAAATGCCCATTGCTTATTTTGTGGATAGTATCATTGATTAGATTGATTTTTTTTATGGTACTAATACTGATAATAAAACCGCCAATTGCACCTAATAGTATGGTGATTAAAACGCCGGTGATTAAGGAGTTAAAAATAGTCTGTTCCTGCTGCTGAACATATTCTACATCCAGTCCGTTAATCAGCCACAGGTTTTCAGGCAAGGGCATAAGAAGCAGACGGGCAGAATGTGTTTTTTTAACTGGGTCATCCGTAACATCGGATAATAAGATATTATGCCATCCGCTTTGTTTTATATCTGGAATGGCGGAAAGATTTCCAGCCAGAATTTTTCGGTTTGCTATATTATATAATAAGTAAATGGAGTCGTAGTTTTTCTGCTTAAGACTGGTTTCAATAGATTTGATTAAAGAGGCTGTACCACTGACACCATAAATAGTCTGCAGACGTTCCATATCATATTCAATATGATTATCCATTTGCTCATAGTTATAATTGATAGTAGACCAGTAGATAAAACTCAGCAGAATAAATGAGGATAGACTGAACAGCAAAAAATATAAAAAGACCATTCTAATAGTAGAATTACGCATCACTCTTTTATAATGGTTCTTAAAACCCGTACTATCAGGTTTTGATAACATAACCTGTCCCTCGAACAGTATGAATTAACGGCGTTTTAAAAGGTTTGTCAATTTTTTTTCTTAACCGGCTCATATGAACATCAATGACATTGGTCTGAGGATCAAAGTTGTAATCCCATACGTGTTCAAACAGCATGGTTCGTGAAACAACCTGTCCAGCATGGCGCATTAAATATTCAAGAAGACGATATTCCGTGGCCAGCAGGGTTATGTCCTGATTATTGCGAGAGACTTTATGAGTGAGCAAATCCACTTTCAGATCAGCCAGTTCAAGTTGAGTCTCCTGATTATTGTTATCACCAACGGTATTTCTTTTACCTAAAATTTCGATACGTGCCTGCAGTTCAGAAAATGCAAAAGGTTTAACAAGATAATCATCTGCACCGCTTTGTAAGCCTTCAACCCGCTGCTCAACATCTGCCATAGCACTGAGTATTATCACCGGTGTTTTAATATTAGATGCCCGTAAAGTACGTACAATGGTCAAACCTTCTATATTAGGCAGCATTCGGTCAATAATCATGACATCATAGCTTTCTGTGGTTGCAAAAAAAAGCCCTTCCTTTCCATCAATCTGATGATCGACCACATGATTATTTTCTGATAAGCCTTTGACTATAAAGTCTGCCACGCTTTGATCGTCCTCAATTAATAAAATACGCATAATTTTTTCTTTTTTATTGCTATCTTCATAGTTATTAAGGTCTCTTGTTTCCCGGAAATCAGGAATGGTTATTTAACGTTTCTTTTATTTGATTATACTCAGAGGTACTGACTTCACCCCGTGCATAACGTTCATCTAACAAGTCTCGTGCATCTTTATCCTGTTTTCTGGAGGAATTCATCAATTGACTGAAAACGCCAGTCTGATAAAGTACCAAAACTAAAGCCAATAGTAGTAACCACATCATAATACACCTCCAGGTGTAAGGTTAGGGATTGTTGATCTTTCATCTATTAGCTGATTCGGGATAAAATTTTCCTCAAAATCAGTTTAACATCTGAAACAGCAACAGTCCCTTGTATATTTTATAAAATCTATCTGGATAATATGGAATTTACCCGTTACTTTGTACTTATTGTAGAATTATCAGTCATCATCCAGCCCATATTGAAAC
>JALVAL010000477.1 GCA_027011205.1 Gammaproteobacteria bacterium | reverse complement strand
GACAATACATTTTATTATTATAGGTCAGGATAATCCGAAAAAATTCACTCGCTATGCACAACAACTGGGTCTGGGAGAACAGGTACAGATCCTGGCTGGCAGAGATGATATTCCAGCGTTTTTACTGGCGGCAGATGTACTGATACATCCTGCTTATAATGAAAATACCGGTACGGTTTTGCTGGAAGCCATGGTGGCGGGTTTACCGGTTCTGGTGACGGATATCTGCGGCTATGCTCATTATATAAAAGAAGCTGATGCCGGTATTGTACTGGACTCTCCTTTTTCTCAGGTGCAGTTAAACCGTTCTCTCAGTCGAATGTTAAGTGATCCATCAGGCAGAGAACAATGGCATAATAATGCTCTGCAATTTTCTCAAAGTGCGGATATATATTCCATGCCCGAATCTGCTGTACAGTTAATTGAACAGTTTGCTGAGCAAAAAAACAGACTAAAGGTGATATAATACATGCAGTCTGAACTGATAGCGGTTTTTCAGAAATACTGGCAGGACCAGGATCTTTTTACTGCCGCAGAGCAATTACAGGGAGAAGTTTTTCGGGAACTTGAGGCCCGCAGAACCCTGCGTTTTCAACTGCAGGGGAAAAGCTACTTTATTAAAATTCATCGCGGTGTGGGCTGGTTTGAAATCATAGAAAATCTGTTACGCTTTCGTCTGCCGGTGCTGGGAGCCAGAAACGAGTATCAGGCTATTCGGCGGCTTGAGGCATTAAACATTGATACCATGACCATTTGCGGTTATGCAGAGCAGGGGCTTAATCCGGCCAGCCAGAAATCTTTTATTATTACTGAAGATCTGGTCAATACCATCAGTCTGGAAGACTTTTGTGAATCATGGGATGAAAATACACCGGACTTTCGCCTGAAACAGGTATTAATTAAGAAACTGGCGAATATCAGCCGTGTCATGCATAATAATGGCATTAATCACAGGGATTATTATATCTGTCATTTTTTACTGGCATTGCCAGTACCAGCACATGAACAACTGAATGAAGACTCGGTAAAAGTCTCCTTAATCGACTTGCACAGAGCACAGCTAAGGGCAACAGCAACACCAGCACGCTGGCGTATCAAGGACATTGCCAGTTTATACTTTTCAGCTATGAATACTGGCCTGACTCAACGGGATTTATTTCGCTTTATGACAATCTATCAGGGCGGTAGTTTGCGGCATGCACTGCAGTCAGAGTTCTGGCAGCAGGTCAGCAGGCGGGCAGATAAATTAATGGATCGAAAGCAGCGTAAGGGTGATTCGATTTAATACAGACTTAAACCTGGAAATATTAATAATAGGAAAGATTTATGACAAGTGGTTTTAATGACGACAGAATCAAGTCGTCACTGGATAAAGCAGAAGATTATACAACGCGTAGAGAGGCCAAACATAAGGCTGAGATGAATCTGGTTAAAAAAGCGTTTTTAAGTCTTAATAATGTAAAAAAAGTTTTAGATGCGCCCTGTGGTATTGGGCGCGCTACCTTTCTATTAGCTGAAATGGGTTATGATGCGACGGGCATTGATGCCGGTGAAGGAGCCATTATAAAGGCTAAAGAGCTGGCGGCTAAAGATAATATTCAATGTACACTCAAGGAAGACAATCTTAAAAAAACATCATTTGAAGACGATACTTTTGATGCCGTGCTGTGCTTCCGTTTTTTTCATCATCTGTTAACTGCAGAGGCACGGCAGCACCTGGTGGATGAACTGACTCGAATTTCAAATCAGTAT
>JALVAL010000476.1 GCA_027011205.1 Gammaproteobacteria bacterium | reverse complement strand
TTTAGACATTATTTAATAGCTTCTTGCTCAGAAATATAATATAAAAACTCATCATCATCATAAACAGGAACTACCTTATCAAGCATATTCAAGTCTTTAACTCTTTTAAAATCTTCATCATTTTTCAAAGCATAATCCATTGCTTCTATTTCAGTCTTAAATAATTTATCATCGCCCATTAATCCATAGCCACTCGTTCCATCAAAACACATAGCATATTCAATACTATCACTTAAAGCACTTTCCAATGTTTGCATATACTGCAATTCTATTTTAATCATTCTTTCAACCTTTTATTTATGATTTGTAAAATATAGTTTTCCATATCCTGCGAAGTATCTTGCAGAAGTAAAGTAGCAACTTCCAAACTATTTGGTTTAAACAGTTTCCAAAGTTTCAACTCTACGGAGTAAAATATTTCGCCTTGAGCTTCTCTGTTTTGTATCTCTGTTTCATCATCGAGTACTTGCAGATCAAGATCATAGTTATCTTGATAATACTTCACGGATCCACGACCAAAAGTAAAAAAGCTTTTACCCTTAGTTGCCAGGGCATACTCTCTAAACATTTGTATTAAAAGTATCTTTTCTTTTTTAGTCATTGTTTCATCTTCTTTTCTAATCATATCCAAGATTTGAAACGGATGAAACGAGCCGTTACCGCTCTTATACATTCCCGCAGTAGCTTCCTCAATAAGCCCGAATTTAGTAGTATATTCCTCTACAAAGTCCAAGTTAAAAGACACCCCGCCCTTGACTTGCAAATGCGATTTATAGAAAATTCCCTCTTTTCCCTGGTACTGTTTCGTAACTTCCTCCAGGAACGGCTTTTTCAATTCTATTCCATATTTTTTAGTGGATATATCATTAAAAATACTCCATAAAAAAGTAGCTGTTTTTAACTCATATCTAATCTTTTCCTCTGCCGTCATATCTGCGATTTTGTCATAGTCAAAAATAATATTATAGTGCGGGTGCCAATCAGGTTTATTATTTTTTATAGAAGCCATAATCTCATAGCCTCTATGAGAAAAACGGATATTTTCTCTTTTTAAAAAGTTACGAAACGCTGTTCTAGTTCTTGCAGTTCTCCAAATATCTGTTAATACATCTTGCAAATGCTTCAAAGTATCGCCTGGTTTATGCTTCACAGTTAATACAGCCATTCCATAGCCTCTGCCGTACTCTCTACCGCACTCAACCATATGTTTAAGCTGTTCGCCACGTGTCATTGACAAAGTAGCACTACAAGACGGACATATCCAAGGAGAACCACACTTAATTGTTCCGTTTATATGCCTACTTTTTCCATTTTCAAAAGTTTGCTCTTTAATATCTATTGATTTAGGCTCTATAAAGTCATTTATTTTTGAATTACAAGACACCAAACGAGTAGAAAACTTTCTCAAAGTTTTATCTTCATTTAGTTTTGTTCCGTCAGTAGTCATACAATAAACTGCGGTATGTTTTCGCACGAACTTTTTTACATAATTTGGAAGTTCACTTTCCCAAGATTTAGGGCTTTTCTCCACTTTCCGACAGCAAACTTCAGTATTTACCAAGAGAGAGGCTTCGCTTTCTCCATTTCCCACTCTATTTTCTTTTGTGGCCAAAAGAGAAATAGAGCGTGAACTGTCAAAAGCATTTTTATCTATTGTGTTAAAAGTTTGTGGATTGTGTTTACAAGAAGTAAGATTTTTAGTATAATTCATTCATTGGTTCACAAGCTCTAGGATTGCCGTCCTTTGATGAGCTTG
>JALVAL010000475.1 GCA_027011205.1 Gammaproteobacteria bacterium | reverse complement strand
TGGTGAATAACAGGAGATGCCCCTTTAGATAGTTTGTCAACTTATTTAAGGGGGCTTTTACTTTGTACCATCATTTATTGTGATTAAAAATCCGGAAATTGACCTCATGTAGATAGCTCAGGCTCAGCGAGTTAGAGATTATGCAAAAGCAACTGGACAATTTGCCAAGAATGATCGCATTGATGCCGGTATTATTCGGGAATATGGCCAGCTTTTTGGGCAAAAACTACACCTCAAACAAAGCCGGAGTAAGCTGGAAGAACAAATTGAAGATCTCACTCGTCGCAGAAAGCAATTAGTCTCTCACAGAAACAAAGAGAAACAGCACTTAGCGACAATACAAAATAAAGCAGGCCAAAGCTCAATAAAACGGGCAATAAAATTCTATAATAATGAAATAGAAAAGATGCAAGAAAAGTTATCAGTTGCTCTAAAAAAAGATAACAAATTAAAAGCCAAGTCAGAACTGCTACAGACAGTAAAAGGGGTTGGTGTCGTAACCACTTACACTCTGATGGCAGAGTTACCTGAACTGGGTTATGTTGATAATAAGAAAATTGCTGCATTAGCTGGTGTAGCCCCATTCTGTCGTGATAGTGGCACAATGAGAGGAAAGCGTTCTACCTGGGGTGGAAGAGCACAAGTAAGAACCGCCCTTTATATGGCAGCTCTCTCGGCCAGTAAATACAACCCTGCCATCAAAATATTTTATGAACGTTTGATAGCAAAAGGTAAAACAAAAAAAGTAGCTTTAGTTGCGTGCATGAGAAAGTTGTTAATAATTATGAATACCATGGTAAAAAATAATGAACCATGGCACTCAGAAATAGCTTAAATTTACTTGATTTTTAACACAGTTGCTAGAAAAATTAGTTGACCTCTACTGCAACAGCCTTATGCACTGAATCTTAAGGGTTTTCCAGGTTATTTTGACTTCACCCGTACGGTGAAGTGCGAATAAAGCCAAAATAACCTGAAAAACCCTTAATCTCCAGCACCTAAGTCTATTTCGTAACGAGGTCAACTGATTTTTCTAGGTTAAATGATTACTGTTCAAAACGTAAAGAAAAATCTATGGCCTGAAGATGTTTGGTAATGGCTCCGGTAGAAATATAATCAATTTCCAGTACACTTAATTCTTTTAATCGTTGCAGAGTAATATTACCGGACACTTCCAGTTGTGCCTGCTTATTATTCAGTTTAATGGCCTGCGCAAGCTGTTCATTATTCATATTATCCAGCAACAAAATATCAGCACCTGCACTCAGAGCTTCCTGTACCTCCTGCATCGTTTCAACTTCTACTTCAATTTTTAAGGTATGCGGGAGCTGATTTCGTGCTGCGGTAATTGCCTGAGTAATTGAACCAGCAGCCATAATATGGTTTTCTTTTATCAGTACGCCGTCAAACAGTCCATGACGGTGATTGTAAGCACCGCCGCAGGTGACGGCGTATTTCTGGGCTGTTCTTAAGCCGGGAATAGTTTTTCGGGTATCGAGCAGTTTAACAGATGAATTTTTAAGCTGTCTGACATATAAGGCAGTGCTGCTTGCGGTACCGGACAGAGTCTGCAAAAAATTCATAGCCGTGCGCTCTGCGCTCAGAATCTGACGGGCATTGCCGCTAATGCGGCAAACTTTCTGATTATTCTCCAGGCTGTCTCCATCATGACAGTACCAGTTTATCTTAATGCTTTTATCCAGCTGTTGAAAAACTTCAGTAAACCAGTCTATACCGCATAAAACGGCCGCTTCACGAGAAATTAAATGAGCAGTTGAATAATTATCCTCAGGAATTAAGCCGGCTGTTAAATCACCACAGCCGATGTCTTCGGCCAGCGCCAGGGCAACCTGAGATTGAATAATAGCATAGGGTATTGAGGGCATTATAATTAGTCGTTAGTCGTTAGTCGTTAGTCGTAAGTTATAAGTTATAAGTTATAAGTTATAAGTTACTTCTATGGCATAGGGTATTATAATTGTCTGAAGATAACAATAACTCAAAAAGGCAGACTCAATGCAGTGGTTTACTACGATATTAAATGACATAAATAGTGTGGTCTGGGGTAAACCCATGTTGTTTATGATTTTTGGTACCGGCCTTTATTTAATGCTGGGGCTGAGGTTTATGCCCTTACTCAATCTGGGTAAAGGTTTTAAATTTTTATGGCAGGGACGTAAAGCTGATAATATGGAGGGGGAGATTTCGCCCTTTAATGCTTTGATGACGTCACTCTCAGCAACGATTGGTACGGGTAATATTACGGGGGTAGCAACGGCTATTTTTATCGGCGGACCGGGGGCTCTGTTCTGGATGTGGGTGACGGCATTAATTGGTATGGCGACCAAATATGCGGAAGCTGTTTGTGCAGTGCATTATCGAGAAGTGGATGAGCAGGGCAGTTATCTGGGTGGTCCCATGTACTATATTAAAAATGGTCTGGGTAAAAACTGGTTATGGCTGGGTTTTCTGTTTGCGCTATTCGGTGCACTGGCTTCATTTGGTATTGGTAATACCGTACAGGCCAATTCTGTGGCTCATGCCATGCAAGCCCAGTTTCATATCCCTGTCTGGGTAACAGGACTGGTGCTGCTGGTACTGACCGGTGCTGTGGTATTAGGTGGTATTAAACGTATTGCACAGGTTGCCGGTAAGCTGGTACCGATAATGGCGGTGGCTTATTTTTCGGCCGGTCTGGTGGTTATAATAACTTACTTTTCCGAATTGCCGGCGGCATTTGCATTAATTATTGACAGTGCCTTTAACCCGATAGCAGCGACCGGTGGTTTTGCCGGAGCCAGTATTATTATGGCTATTCAATGGGGGGTAGCACGAGGTATTTTTTCTAATGAGGCCGGTTTAGGCAGTGCTCCCATTGCTCATGCGGCGGCTAAAACCAGTGACCCGGTTCATCAGGGTAAAATAGCCATGCTGGGCACTTTTATTGACACCATTATTGTCTGCAGCATTACCGGCCTGGCTATTGTGTTAACCGGAGCCTGGACCACCGGTGTTAAAGGTGCGGCTTTAACCATGGCAGCATTTGAGCAGGCACTGCCTGAAACCGGTGGCATGATTGTCAGTATGGCCCAGGCGGTATTTGCCTTTACCACTATCCTGGGCTGGAGTGTCTATGGTGAGCGTTGTGTGGAATATTTATTGGGTATTCGCTCTGTTATGATATTTAGAGTGTTATGGATTATCGCAGTTCCCATTGGTGCCATGGGAGAACTCAATTTTATCTGGTTATTAGCGGATACCTTAAATGCCCTGATGGCCCTGCCCAACTTAATCGCCTTACTATTACTCAGCCCGGTCATCTTCAAACTAACTAGAAATTCTCTGCAAACACAAACCAGAACATAATGATACTGACCTTATACTTCTCTTCCCCGCGCTCCGCATCGGGAGACTAAAGACTTATAACTTCTCTCTTTACAAATACTGTCGAACCGTTAGTTCATTACCCCGCTGGGTGAATTCCAGCTGTTTTAATACTGACATACCCAGTAAGACTTCATCCAGGTTCGGGGTAATAATGGCTTTTATATTATTCAGCCGAATCTGACCGATATCCAGTTCAGCAATTTTAGTCTGATAGCCGGTGGTGCGGCCATTAGCAGTAGAAAGAGTGATAGGACGGCCTATGTTGAGCCCAATCTGCCGAGCAAGCTGTTCCGGTATGGCAACATATGTAGCACCAGTATCCAGTAGAAATACTGCCCTATGACCATTAATTTTGCCTGAAGTCACATAATGACCGGCACGATTGCGTTTTAATACAATCTCTATATGCTGGTCAGTTATCTGTCGGGTTTGAACGGTTTGATTGGGGTTGTATTGTCTGTTCAGAGCGATTTGAAATATATAAGTTAATAGCCCCAGAGCCAGTATCAATGCAATGATAATCATGCCTTTGCCCATACTGCTCACTCTGGATAATTCAGTGTCTGGTCTGTTAATGTTCTGTGTGTTCCTGTAACTCTTCCAGTACTGCGTCCATTGCACGTTCAAATACAGGAGATTCGTCGAGAATTACGGCCTGTTTATTACGCAGAGCCGTACTTAAACCCTGCAGGGATTTTTCGGCAATTTGACCGGTCTGGGTAACAAAAATAAAGGCACTGGCATCTTCACTCATCCAGGAAACTTTGGCACGATAAGTTTGATCATCGACACCATTAAATTCCACCCAGGCTCCGGCTGACAGATTTCTGGCCTGCTGAGTAAATGTATCGTCTATCATTTCCGCATCACCGGAATCTGCAATGGCCTGTTCCGATCCATCTTCCAGAGAAGCCATTAAGTCATCTTCTTCCAGAGCATCAAGATTATTGAGGTCACCATCGAGCATGACATCAATACCGGCATCAATACTGGCCAGATCTTCTGCAGATAAGCCATCTGAACTATTATCATTTTTGTTTGCTGCTTCAGAAGCGACTGCTTTCGTTGGCGTATTGCTGGAAATATAAGCAGCCCCATTTTGAGACAGATCACGGTCATTTACATCCTGACCTTTCATACAGGCAAGATGGCAATTCTGCAGATCCTGCAGGAGCTGTTCACGTAAATCTTTAGGGTAATGGATTCTATCCAGGCCGGCATTCAGGGCATTCAGGATTCCGGGAATAACTCTGACCAGCTGTTTCTGACTTTGAATGTCCGTTTTAGGATCCACACTCCAGATCAGAGTATCCACAAAGGTCATGGCCATATCCCACTCATCACTTTCCATACCGTCACTGAAAAATATATCGAGCATGACGTCTTTCCAGACACGTTCCAGTAATAATATTATATTGCGCGGCAGGTTTTTATGGGTAATACGTGAATTTAACTCGGTAGTAACCAGCTTTAGAGCGGCATCTTTGGATGGTGTTCTTCGGTTTTTTATGCCCTGATTAAATTCTGACAGGAAGCGGTGCAAATCTTCCAGTATTTCTTCAAAAAAAGCTTCTTCCGTATCCTGGGTTTGTTCATTGGTGATTCGGGTAACCAGACTTTCCAGTTTTAAATACAGAGGGTTATTCTGTGAATTAACATTATCAGTGACACCAAGGCCGGCATTAGCCAGTTCATTGAGTAATTTTCTAACAGGATGGTTTTTGTTGCGGAAAAAACTTTTATCCTGCAGGGCAATTTTAATAATGGGTATCTGTAAGCGGCTCAGGAGTGATTTAACTGAGTCGACCAGGTTGTTATCACCCAGAATAAAATCAAACAGCATACCAATGACATCAATCATGTCATCATCAGCCTGATTAATAGCTTCTTTGTTCTGGTTATTATGCAAAGCCTGTTTTAAGGCTTCTTTTAATAATGCGCTGGTTTCAGAGCCGCTGTGCTGCTGGGCGGTATAAGAATTAGCTGGAACCGGATCAACCTGTATCTGGGATAAGGTGCTCATCACATCGGTGGTGCTTGCAAACTGAGCAGGAGTAATATTCTGCAGCGGTGCTTTATTCTGGGCTAATAACTGCCGGATCAGTGCAAATGCTTCTGCATCATCACTGGAAGCTTGCTGAAAACCGCCTGCTGGTTGTTGAAAAAACTGAGATAAACCGGAATCATCCTGATAGCCATCCTGAGGGTTAACAGGATGATTAACGGGGGTACCCCCCATACTGCCACCGGGAGGTCTTCTAACTGTACTCTTATAGGAGATTTTTAATTCCGGTAAAATCCCCTTTTCAATCAGCATCTGGTTAGCGCCAAGATACAGCTCATTGAGGTGGGCTATAATATTCATATCAAATAACTTGAATACCAGTAATTTGACCTTGATTTCAGCTTCCAGCGAATCGACAGCTGCGGCAAAAGCATTACAGAGTGAGGTGGGTCCCAGAGGGTTATTCTGAGTATTAATATTCATACTGCCACTGTATAAATAAGCGACTCGTTGATTAAGCTGTTTCAGATCATCTTTATTGTCCCGTTCAGCCTTGGCAATCATATTATGAGTAGCCAGTTCTTCTTCAAGATTGTCATCAGCAATTAAGGATAGACTTTCTATATCGGAAGTGACTTCTTTAAAACTTCTTTCACCTCTGATGGTCTGTGGATCAAAACTCATTTCAACTTTGGAAAGAAATTCCTCATGTGCGACACTGCGACGCAAACGTATAATACGCATAGCATCAAAATAGGTATTTTGATCAGTGGAATTTTCTGATTTTTCAGCCATTTCAAATAACTGGGTATCCACATTATCAAATAATGTGGATATGGCCTCATTTGTCCACTGACTGGTGTACTTGATTAAATCGCCTAATGGACCTTCTGGTATCATTGAATCATGTATCCTGCTATCTTGTGACAACTTGCTCTTGTGATAAGAATTGCCCTGTGCCGGTTGTTTTTTCTCACCCCTGCTAAAGTGTAAGATATTGTTTTTAGGCTGCATTTAGACCACACCTCGGTTTGTTTCCTGTTCTAACAGCAACTTTACAAAACAAAAGCTGATAAAATGTCATATTAGAAACATAAAGAATAAATAAGTATAGTAAAATTG
>JALVAL010000474.1 GCA_027011205.1 Gammaproteobacteria bacterium | reverse complement strand
GTTCTTTTGAACCCGCAACGCCAAACCCGTCAACCAGGACGGTTTAGAAAAGCGAAGGTAGCAACAACACCAATTACACCCTCTATTGTCTGATCCAACCAAGCGCACCGTATCGATACCGGTTATTTTATGATACTCTATTCTGCAATGTAATTATCAATATTGAAAAATAGTTATTGCATGAATACACAGACCCTGGATTGGAATGATTTACATTTTGTGCTTGCTGTATGTCGCGCGGGTACCTTGTCCGGTGCCGCACGCGAGCTTGGAGTCAATCACTCCACGGTATTTCGTCGCATTGGTGCCATTGAGAAAAAACTGGGTGTCCGGCTATTTGAACGACTGGCCACCGGCTATGTGATGACTGAAGCCGGTGAAGCAATACTGGAATCGGGCGAACGTATAGAAAATGAGGTATTTGGATTAACACGCAAACTCATTGGTCGCGATCTTCACCTCAGTGGAGTTTTGCGCGTAGCAGTGCCGGATGCTCTGCTCATGAAAGTAGTCATGCATCACCTGGCGAAGTTTTCCCAGCGCTACCCTGCAATACAATTCGAACTGGTCATCTCCAATGACTACCTTAACCTGACCAGAAGAGAGGCGGATATTGCTATCCGCGCAACCCGTTTACCACCTGATACTGCTGTTGGTCGTCGTCTGTGCGCCATAATGACGACGATTTATGGTTCAGCTGAATATCTTGCCAGACAAACTGAAGATGCCATTGAAAATTATGCCTGGCTGATGCCGGATGAAAATCTGGAGCACTTACCGGTCACAAAATGGCTTGGCACAAAACGGGTGTCAGTAAAACTTCGCTGTAACACATTGTTGGGATTATATGAAGCCACCGTAGAAGGTTTTGGTGTCTCCGCTCTGCCCTGTTTTCTTGCAGACCCGGATACACGCCTGAAACGTATTATGTCTCCACCCGATAAACTGGCTTCTGAATTATGGCTATTGACACACCCGGACTTAAGGCGAACAGCGCGTGTTAAAGCACTAATGGATTTCCTGACAGAAGCTCTGCAGAAGGAAAAAGATTTAATTGAAGGGCGATTGCCGGGTAGATGAATTAGCTCTCCAGGCATGCTTCAATGCCATACCCGAGAAACAGTTCCAGATTATATGGCCTATTGTACCCTTGTGTTCCCCAGTGAGCCGGCACCAATGGCCCTGCAACGAATGATAATAAACCACCGGTCATGGTTGTTTACAAGTTTAAGCAGCCATTCCAATAAAATTTAATGAGTTATTAGGCGGTAATCAGCTTGCCCTATGATAGTCTAAACTTCTATATCTAATCTATATCCAGTTTATAGTTATTTTAAATAATTTTCTTATTTCACGCATTTAATTGCAGTTAAAACTCTATACCTTCCAAAAGCGAGCAGTGAAGTAAGAAACTTATCGAGTTCCTTGTCATTACCAGTGTGTATTACGTGATAACATCCATCACCCGTTACTTTAAATGCCTGTTCAATTTTGTCATTTCTGTTTAACATATCCTCAAGTCGGGAAAAGTCTGTTGTATCCATAAATATAGTTACAAAGTGCTGCTTTACATTTCCCTGGCGAATGGTATATCCGGTTATTATATTGTTGTATTCCATTTGCTTTACACGTTCTGCAACAGCCTGTCCCGTTAGATGCACGGTATTACCAATTTCACGCCAGGTCATTCTGCTGTTACTTTTTAAGCAGCTGATAATCTTTGTGTTTAGTTTGTCCATAGGTAATTCTTTCATATTGTAAGCAATGAAC
>JALVAL010000473.1 GCA_027011205.1 Gammaproteobacteria bacterium | reverse complement strand
GTACATTAATTATATTGAACAATTAATACAGGAAATATTACATGTCAGAATTACAAAGTCGTTGCCAGCTTGCACAAGATCTTATCTCAAATGGCGCACATCTTATTGATGTCCGCACAGAAGAAGAATTTCAAAAAGATGCACTTTCAGGCGCTGTAAATATTCCTATCAATATATTGTCTCAGGTTCCACAGATACTGGATAAACATTCAGACATTATTGTTTATTGTGGTACTGGTGCCAGAAGTAAACATGCACACGATATCCTTGATTCTCATGGATTTAATAATATTTACGATTTAGGTTCCCTGAATACACTGCAATTTTGCTAATGTCCAATAAAAGGTAGTTTATTATGAAAGTACGTCAATTATTTGATCCAGAAAGCAGTACTTATTCCTATTTATTATGGAATGAAAAAGATAAAGAAGCTGCTTTAATAGATTCAGTTAAAGAACAGGTTGAAAAGGATACAATACTGATAAATGAACTTGGACTTAAGCTCAAATATCTGCTTGAAACTCACATTCATGCTGATCATATTACCGGTGCCGGAGATTTAAGAAAGCACTTTGATGCGAAAGTTCTGGTACATAAAAACAGTGACAGTAAATGTGCTGACCAATTACTAAACAATGGTGATGTAATTCATCTGGGCAGCGAAAATATTAAAGTATTATATACTCCCGGACATACAAATACAGATATCAGTTATGTTATAGACAGTGCAGTATTCACAGGTGATACCCTGTTAATTCGAGGCAGCGGTCGTACTGATTTTCAATCAGGAAATGCCGGTGATGCTTATGATTCAATAACACAAAAACTGTTTATTTTATCAGATTCAACCCTGGTTTATCCCGGACATGATTATAATGGATTTACGGTATCAACCATAGGAGAAGAGAAACAGTACAATCCCCGTATCGGTAATGGTAAAACCCGTAAAGAATATATTGAAATTATGGAAAATATGGATTTACCCAGGCCAAAAATGATTGAACAGGCCGTTCCGAAAAACTTACAATGTGGTCTGTCTTAAATAATATATTTTTTTGGGTCATGTTGTTGAGGGACAGAGTCAGTTTTTTTACTCTGACCCTAAATTATTTTGCCTGTTTTCTTTAGAAATACTGGGTTCATTTTTCTCAGTATCTGTCACAGTTTTTTCAATAGTATTACCAGTATCTTGAACTCAGCGTTTTATTGATTTGGAAATTTTTTGATATGCCCTGCCTGACACCCCATCAAACACATCACTTAAGCGCCAGGAAATTATGAACTCTCTTTCATTCTTAATTGTTGCATTAGCTGAACGGCTATAAGATGATGAAGTTGACTGACTGGAAGGATTGCTTTGTGCAACTACACCTTGTGCGGTAATTAAAGATGTGATTAATGCTGGTGCCGCTATACCAAGTTCAAAAAGTTTAAAGGGTTTATGCTCTTCTTCGTGTAGATATCCAACAACTCCCCCAACAACGAATAAAATTACATAACGGATACCAATTCCAATTATATTTGCCGTTGTTAAATTATCATCATTGCTCAAAGCTGCCCAAATATCAATTGCGAGAAAAGAAACCAACACCGGCATTAGTGCGCCCCCTCCGCCGAGTAAGAATCGTTTGAGTGGTGTCATGGCTTATCCTTCTTCTAGCTCCTCATGGTAGAACAGTCAGTTACCTGAAACTGCCCCCATACCGATAAAAGGAATGTCTGATAAACTGACTTGTTGATAGTAGACTTTAGGCATGTCAAAAGATCCCTTTTATGAATA
>JALVAL010000472.1 GCA_027011205.1 Gammaproteobacteria bacterium | reverse complement strand
AATTAATACAGAATGAATGTGGACAAAGGGTGAATTTTAGTGTGGATAACGTCGCATATTTATTTCTCACTGCGTCCCGTTAAGGTTATTTTACTAACAATTAGAGGCGACATCTATCCTGACACATGGGGGGGTAACAACGACGAAAAAATCTTAAACCCGGGAGTTTGGAAGAATGCACTTGAATATGTAGCTCGATCTGTACCTGTTATTTAATGCACAGAGGTTGAGCTATTCATAAAGAATGCCACGAATATTAAAAAAGTCTGATGGTGGCTCTTTAATGACATTTAATTGGGTTCACCGATTTTTGCTGTCTCCATCACTAAAAAATGATATTAGAGCTTATTAATGTTATTATTTTCCGATATATTATTTCTTAACAACCTTAAGGACTGTTGATCTTTTATCTATTATCCGATTTCGGCCAGATTTTGCCCTGACAGTGTTATTTTTACTACCAATGAAATACATTAATACCTAAAAATGCCTTATCAGAGAACATCTTTCTCAAAATAAGCTTAACATCTGAAAGATCAACAGCTATAAATATCAGCACCTTATTATACAAGATATGTTATACAGAATAGTTTATACAATAACAGCACATAACATTGTTGTGACTACTTTAATACTAGTAAGCATATAAAGCCATGCCGCTGATGTCACATACTGATGTTTAGCGGCATAAAACAAAGTAATATGAGTCAAACCTTTAACTTAGCCCAACCACATTCTATGCTTACCATAAATGAGCTGCCTGATATCCATCCGGTGCTATATTAAATGTTATTAACCAGAACAACAAAAGCCGTTTTCAGTTTAATCCAGTTAAAACCCTGCAATCCGGTCTGAGAATCAGATTCAGATTGCTCAAACTGGCAATCATAAAAAAGGACCTGGTCAGTACTTAATGATATTCAATTTAAAAAACCTGTCTGTAAAATTTAAACTGATCCTGATGATGAGCCTGGCCTCTGCTATTGGCCTGACATTGCTAACGTCTGCAGTTATATTTAATGAAACCCGCAGAGCAAATAGTGATACCATTCAGGAACTGACGGCTCTAGCCGATGTAGTTGGCTGGAACACTGCCGCAGCTATGGCATTTGATGATCCCCGTGCCGCCAGAGAAACACTTAAATCATTAAGCACACATACCGATATTGTGGCCTCTATCTTATGTGATAAGAATAATAAACCATTCAGTCACTATATCTCACTGCAATATAAAGATAGCGTCCCCTTACCCTTAGCATTAATTAATACTAAATCCTGGGACTGCTCTCGTCTGAGCAATTCAGACACCGACTCTTCATATCATTTTATTGCCCGAGAAATTACCTTGCAGGGTGAGTCAGTAGGCTCTATTCATCTGATTTATCAGCAAAATAGCTTAATCAAACAACTGGACCATTATTATTTTCTGGTTTCTTCTATTGCCATTATTTCTTTTTTAATTGTTATGCTTATTTCCACCCGCCTGCAGAAAGTATTTACAGCTCCCATGACAGAATTAATGCAAACTATGAAATCTGTTTCCGCAGAAAAAAAATACGATATTCGCGCCAATAAAATCAGCAATGATGAATACGGTACACTGGTTGAGGTGTTTAACGAAATGCTCAATGAAATACAGCAGCGGGACAGCCGGCTGGCCAGTTATAGTCAGCGTCTGGAAAGTGAAGTGGCTGATCGAACCAAGGATATTTACAAAAAAAATAATGAATTACAGACCATTACTATAGAAGCGCTGCAGGCAAAAAATATTGCTGAAAAAGCTAGCCGGGTAAAAAGTGAATTTATGGCAACCATCAGTCATGAGATCAGAACCCCGATGAATGGTGTCCTGGGCATGGTAGAAATTTTATTACGCACCAGATTGACGGACAAACAGCTTAAGTTGCTTAATACTGTACAGCGTTCAGGTAAATCACTATTGGTTATCATTAATGAAATACTGGACTTTTCCAAGTTCGAAGCCGGTAAACTGACACTGGATAAACAGGCATTTCGTCCTCACAATCTGTTAAAGGACACCCTGGAATTATTCACCGAAGATGCCAGAAGCAAAGATTTAATACTGCGCCCTGAATTTGTTATTGATGAACATCTGGTGCTCATTGGCGATAAAAACCGCTTACAGCAGGTGATCAGTAATTTACTCAGTAATGCTTTAAAATTTACCCATAGAGGAGAAATCACCTTACGTTGTTCTATTCCTGAACTGGGTCAGTTTAATGATAATGAGCATATAAAACTGTACTTTGAAGTGGAGGATACTGGTATCGGCATTCCTTATGAAAAACAGAGTCTTGTTTTTGAATCCTTTTCACAGGTGGACAGCAGTACCACACGCAAATATTCCGGTACCGGGCTGGGTCTGTCTATCTGTAAGCAACTGGTTTCCCTTATGGGCGGTGATATTGGTGTTAATAGTGAATATAATTCCGGCAGTACCTTCTGGTTTACCGTCACACTGGAACTGGGCGAGGCAGATCTGTTACCAGACAACGCTCCTGAACAGCAATGTGCTCAGGAAACACCCCAGTTTTCGGCCACTGTACTGGTGGCAGAAGATAATCAGGTTAATCAGGAACTGGCTCGTACCATGCTGGAAATACTCGGTTGTAAAGTACTGCTGGCCAATAATGGGGCTGAAGCCATTAAAGTAGCTGATAATCAGCCTGTTGATCTGCTCCTGATGGATTGTCATATGCCGCAAATTGATGGATTCAGAGCCACTGAACACCTTCGCGCTCAAACCAAATCCCATATTCAAAAAGTACCTGTTATTGCCCTCACCGCCGATATACGCGATGGCATTAAGCAGCAATGCATCAATTCCGGTATGAATGACTATATCAGTAAACCCTTTACCCTCAATGAGCTGGCTCAAAAACTCACACAGTGGCTGGACAGCAACAAACACCGACCTCCCATAGCAACATATAAAGAGCAGGATATCAGTAATAATGGCAAGGCCATTGATCAATCCGCGTGGCGGACAATTCATGAACTGCAACAACCGGGTCAACCCGATGTGTTACACAAACTGATTAGAATTTATCTTGAAAACAGCCCCGATTTAATCGATTTGCTCAACCAGTATGCCAGAGATAAAGATGCTCATGCTTTTGCAGAAACAGTCCATACTCTAAAATCCAGCAGTCGTAATCTGGGTGCTGTCAGGCTGGCTCAATTATGTGAAAAAATTGAATGCAATGCAGACTCGGGCAGCAATAACCAGAACAAAGCCTTTAAACTGATTGAAAAAATAAAAAATGAATTTCAACAGGTAAAAACCGAGTTTCAGAAGGAGCTATCCAGAGACCTGCCGACATAGGATAATAATAAAAATGCATTGTCGAAACGGCCTTATCTGTTTGACAAATCCGATCCCTGCGTCATAATGTCGTACCAGGAGCCTGTCCCAGAATAGAAAGCCTACTGCGGAAAAGCTGATTTTGGTCATATTTCCCTCGCTACGACTTCTATTCTGGGGCAGGCTCCTAGAAAAACTCTCATTAAATCAGGCAAAATCCTTTATGAAAAATAATTTTAAAACCATGCTTAAAAGCAAACCCATAAAAGATCTCACTTCCCTCCCGGCCCTGGGAATGGATGCTAAATCAATCACTCAGGGGTTTCGACATTATTATAGTCATACACTGGGAAGAGACAGAAACTGCAAGTCCACTCACTACCCTTATAAAGCTTTAAGCCTGACTATTCGTGATCGCCTGATGGAGCGCTGGAAAAACACTCATTACGCCTATCAGGATCAGGACTGCAAACGCACCTATTATTTATCCCTGGAATTTTTAATGGGACGAACTTTAAGCAATTCCATGCTTAATCTTGATCTACATGGCACAGTGCAGCAGGCTTTTTATAAAATGGGTCTGGATCTGGAGGAAATCGCAGACACTGAACAGGATGCCGGTTTAGGCAATGGCGGCCTGGGACGCCTTGCAGCCTGTTTTATGGATAGTTGTGCTACCTTACAGTTACCGGTTAAAGGCTATGGTCTACGTTATGAATACGGGATGTTCCGCCAGCGCATGGAAAATGGCTTTCAGGTTGAAGACACCGACCACTGGCTTCTGGATGGTAACCCCTGGGAACTGGAACGTCCGGAATACACCCGGCGTATAAAGTTTGGTGGTCATACAGAATTTCGCCACAGCCACGAGGGCAAGTTTAAAGTACACTGGACCGACACCCGTGATGTTCTTGCAATACCCTATGATATCCCCATACCCGGCTTCCAGAATGGCACAGTTAATACCCTGCGCTTATGGAAAGCAGCTGCCACAGATGAATTTGATCTGAATGAATTCAATTCCGGCAGTTATACCGAAGCGGTTGAAGAAAAAAATTCTGCTGAACACATAACCATGGTTCTGTACCCTAATGACAGCAGTGAAAATGGCAAGGAGCTGCGCTTGCGTCAACAGTATTTTCTCGCCTCTGCCAGCCTGCAGGATGTGATTCGAGAATGGCTGATGCATCATGAAAACTTCAGTCAGTTTGCAGACAAAAACTGTTTTCAGCTCAATGATACTCACCCGACTATTTCCATAGCCGAGTTTATGCGTCTGCTGATGGATGAACATGACCTGTCCTGGGAAGATGCCTGGGCTATTAGTTGTAAAACCATGGCCTATACTAATCATACTCTGCTCCCGGAAGCACTTGAAAAATGGTCAGTACAGCTGTTTGAACGCTTACTGCCCCGCCTGCTGGAAATTATCCTTGAAATCAATGGCCGCTTTTTAAAGCAGGTTGCCATGCACTGGCCTGGAGATACCGAACGTTTACGTCGTATGTCCATTATTGAAGAAGGTGCCATACCTCAGGTACGTATGGCTTATCTGGCCATCGTAGGGAGTTTTTCAATCAATGGAGTGGCCGCATTACATACTCGCTTACTTAAAAGAGGCCTGTTTAAGGATTTTTACCAGCTCTGGCCGGAGAAATTTAATAATAAAACCAATGGAGTTACGCCAAGACGCTGGCTGGCAGGCTGTAATCCGCAATTACGTAACTTAATTACCGATACCATTGGTGATGAATGGATAAAAGATTTATCACAATTGAAAAAACTGAAAAAGAGTATTGATAAAAAATCTTTTCGTAACCAATGGCAGGCCATCAAACAGAATAATAAACAAAAACTGTCCGACCTGGTACGCCAGACCTGTCATGTAGAGTTCAAAACTGATTCACTATTTGATGTTCAGGTAAAACGTATCCATGAATACAAGCGACAATTACTGAATATTATGCATGTTATCCACCTGTACAACCGTATTAAAACCGGCAATACCAGAAACTGGACTAATCGTTGTGTACTTATTGGCGGTAAAGCTGCACCGGGCTATGCCATGGCCAAACTAATTATTAAACTGATTAATAATGTTGCTGATGTGGTTAATAATGATCCGGATGTTGGAGACCGATTAAAAGTTGCATTTTTCCCCAATTATTGTGTATCCGCTATGGAAGTTATCTGTCCTGGAACCGATCTTTCTGAGCAGGTTTCTACAGCCGGTAAAGAAGCTTCAGGGACTGGTAATATGAAATTTATGATGAACGGCGCTTTAACTATTGGGACACTTGATGGTGCTAATATTGAAATCAGAGAAGAAGTCGGTGATGACAATTTCTTTCTGTTTGGCCTGACCGCTGAAGAAGTGGAAGCAAGTCGAAATAACTATAACCCGTTGCAGTTAATTCAGGATGATACCGATCTGAGAAATGTAATGAGAATGCTGCAAACCGGTTATTTCAACCAGTTTGAACCCGGTTTATTTGACCCTATTATACAGTCGGTTAAAAACCCTCATGATTTATGGATGACTGCAGCAGATTTCCGTTCATATATAGATGCTCAGGAACTGGTATCACAGATTTATCAGGATAAGAAGCGCTGGACTACTATGAGCATCATTAACAGCCTTTCCAGCGGCAAGTTCTCAACGGACAGAACCATGCAGGAATATAATCGGGATATCTGGAACCTGGAAGCGGTTGCGGCTTACCCGGTGGAATAGCGTTAAGCGTTAAGCGTTAAGCGTTAAGGCAAGTATAAAACATGAAAAAATAGCTTCAGGTGTATTTTTTCATGTTTTTGCGGCGTGTTCCTGCCTGTACAATGACACCTTCAAGTTCGTCCAGCCTCTTAATTTCTATGGTTTCATAGAGGTCATTAAGCGGTTGCAGAAAAAATTTTTCATCATACATTCTTAATTGACGAAAAATAAATTCGCCATCAACTTTAGCAATGACATAAGAGCCGTCATGCACCACAGCTTCAGGATCAATAATAATCACCGTACCATGTTCAAATTCCGGGACCATACTGTCTCCCAGAGCTCTAAGAGCATATATTTCTTTACCGCTGCAACTCCCTTCTATGGGTGGCATTAAGCTTTCTGGCGGAGATTGGGCCATCGTTGACTCACCTTTCTTATAAAAATAACTATATCATAATATTCAATTTATTGTTTAGCTATGTTAAAGTAAAATAATACCCGCTTCAAGTTTCAGTTTAAATAAAATC
>JALVAL010000471.1 GCA_027011205.1 Gammaproteobacteria bacterium | reverse complement strand
GATATATTGTATTTTGTTGACTATTTGTTAATAAGTAAAGGTTTCAGGTTAAATAATTATACTAACCAAAACAACCCATTGCTGAAATTAGAAATTTATTATTCAGTTAACCAGGTCGTAAGCCATCATTCCAAACCAGAGAAAATTCATATTGAAACGTTCAGCGTTAAGATCTTTTCTCACGAAAATAGTCTTTATTATTATAAAATTCCGGACTGTTGTTTTCCTGATACCATCCCGGTACACCCAGAATCGGTAAAGGTGATAAGTAACGTGAGTTAAAGAGTGAGTTGTTGTTTTTAATATCGCTGCTTAGTAATTGATCCAGATGTATATATTGTTCAGATTTATCTGCCAAAAAAAAATCTTCAGGTACGGTTATACAATAGGCTTTGCCGGTAAAACCTATGAAAGGATTAAAGGCTTTTTCATACATGCCGTGACCAAAAACAAACGCACCGATTTTTTGCCACCAGAGATGGCGGTTTGCAACAAAGAGCTGCTGCCATTGATGAGATTTTAAAGCGTTGAGCAACTCGGGCTGTGAGCTGGCAATAATAATACCGGATTCATCCAGATGGGTGATGGCATCGCGAGCAGGGGTGCGTTTTTTTCCGGTCTGCTTTGCCAGTTCCTGCATATGTAAAGCGTTTAACAGTATTTTAGTCTGAGGGAAAAGCAGCCAGATAAAGGCGTTAAATAAATCATGCCAGTTTTGTTCGCGGGTACTGATAATGCCCGTTTTAAAAATCCTTTCTTCATAACCCATTTCAGGGAAAGGCAAATTTTCGTCCTGCGGCTGCATATCAAGCTGTTTAGCACTGGATAATGTTACCGGTGAAGTCAATAAGGACAGCAGCCCCTGGCAGCCAGGCCAGTCAGACAGCTGGACATCCCTGAGCAGAATTTTTAAATCAGTAAAAATAAGTGAGCGTTCTAAAAATTCAGGATCCCACTGATTGATAATGTTCTTGGCCATTTAAGCATTTTTTTGATGGTTGGCCGTTTTGCGGCATGATTAGCGGAATAGTTACAAAAACTTTTGCTAAATTTAAGGTTTAACGGGTAGACCGGCCTTTTTCCAGCCAAAAAAACCATCCGCATAATTTTTAACATGAGTATAGCCCATATCCTGTAGCGTTTTAGCTGCAAGAGGACTTCTCAGACCGCCGCCGCAATATACTACAATAGGGATATCTTTTTTCAGAGCAACCCGCTGAATTCGAAATTCGAGCCAGCCTCTGGGAATATGGACGTTTTGGGGGGCATCAATCCTGCCATCCATATTGTGAATTTCTTCAGTGGTTCGAATATCCACCAGAATCATATCCAGTTCTTCGTCCAGCATGGTTTTTAACTGGGCAGTAGACACTATCTGGGTGACTTTTTCTGCCTGAGCCTGCAGTTCAAAACCATCGGTAATACCGTCAACCTGTTGTGCCATAGCAGTGACACTAAAGAATAATAACAGAGCAAATAATTTCAACATGATGAGAATTCCTTATAGAATATGAGGTCAGCAGGCGTTTATCAATTTTACTCTATCCACCTCAGTTTTAAAATAAAAGTTTATTCTTATACAGACCGGATAACTTGTGTTTTGCATTCAGTTTTTTTTGGGAAATGTTCATATATGTCGTTATTTAATAAAAATTTTTTTAAGGACAGTGCCTTTGGCTGGGATGGTCTGAGTACTTTTGTTTTTTCAAATAGTTTACTTCTGCTTTCTCTGGGGCTGGGTTTTTTTTATTTGCTGACCAAAGTACTATGGCGGGCTCTTAGAGCCAAGACTCAGGTTGCTTATGTAAACCAGCAATATCCGGTACTGGTAGCCGGACTTAGGCTGCATAATAATCGGATCAGTCCGGAATTTAAACAGCGGCTGGATCGGGTTAAACAATTACCGGGCAGGCCGGTCATAATACTTCTGGGCGGCATCACCGCTAATAATACGGTTTCTGAAGCTCAGGCTGGAGAACAGTATCTGTTGATGCAGGGCGTTGAGTCGGACAGAATAATTAAGGAGCAGCAATCCCGGCATACGCTTGAGAATATGCAATACGCTTCTGCTTTACTCCGGCAGAGGCATTCTGAAGCTATTGCCGTTATCAGCAGCCGCTACCATTTATACCGGTTATTAATATTGGCACGAAGCGCTGGAATTAAGGCAATACCTGTTGCTGCAGAAAGCTGCCTGAGGGTAAACGGGATTATTGTTATGCGTATGATAAAAGAAGCTTACTATCTGCACTGGTTCTTCAGTGCTAAACTATGGGTCTGGATAAGCAATATAATGTTGTAAGGGTTGTTTGTAATGAGAAATCTATATCAGGAAGCCAAGAACTGTTTTTTAATGTCTGATCCGGATGAAAAGCTGCAGCTGAGTCTGGAAACTGCATCAGCCTGGGATGCGGGGCAGTTAAACTGGCAGGAAGGCGAAACCCCGTTACAACCGGTCATACAGCTAAACCAGCCCGGTCGACTGGAAAAACCAGAGCTGGTGGCTGCGGCTAAAGTAAAAAACAGAGGTTTTAAATCCATTCAGCAGCGGGCAGCTCTGATCCATGCTCTGGCACATATTGAAATGACGGCCGTCAACCTGGCATGGGACAGTATTTACCGTTATCGTCATATGCCCGAAGAATATTATAATGACTGGGTAACAACTGCCAGAGAAGAAACACAGCATTTTTATCTGCTGCGTCAGAGTCTTAGGGATATGGGTTATGACTATGGCGATCTTCCGGCACATAATGAGCTCTGGCAAATGGCGGTTAATACGGCGGATGATCTCATGGCGAGAATGGCCATTGTCCACCGTGTTCTGGAAGCCAGAGCTCTGGATGTGGTGCCTTTTTCAGTGGATAAATTTCGCAGTATTGGTGATAAGCAGACCGCAGACTCATTAATAATTATTGCCAATGATGAAATAGGCCATGTCAATGCCGGTACCCGCTGGTTCCGCTATCGCTGTGAGCAGGAACAGCTTGATGCGGATAAGATGTTTTTTACCCTGATGAAAAAATACCTGCACTCAACCCCAAAAGGTCCGTTTAACCGGGAGGCACGGTTAAAAGCGGGGTTTAGTCAATATGAAATGCGGGAGCTGGAAAGGCTTGATAGGGAGTATAAAGAAGCGTTAAGAAAGAGCCAGAGCCAGAGCCAGAGCCAGAGCCAGAGCCAGAGCAAAAGATAAGAGCAAAAGATAAGAGCAAAAGATAAGAGCAAAAGATAAGAGCAAAAGATAAGAGCAAAAGATAAGAGCGTATATGTTTGATATGAGAATTTGGGGATTTTAATCTTTTGCTTAACGCTTAACGCTTAACGCTTAACGCTTTAAGGAAATTTCCCCAATTATGTTCTAAACTGAACTATACGAACATTTTTACAGGAAAATACAGTCTTGGAACATCCCAGAAAACGCATACGTATAGGTGATTTGCTGGTTGAGCATAAACTGATTTCTGAGGGGCAGTTAAATGCTGCTCTGGCGGATCAGAAAACCACAGGTCGAAAACTTGGTCAGGTCCTGATTGAAAATGGTTATATTACAGAAGATAAATTTCTGGATTTCCTCTCCCGTCAGCTGGATGTTCCCTATATTGACTTAAAACAGTATCAATATCAGAAAGACGTAGTACATTTATTACCGGAAACTCTGGCTCGTCGTTATCGGGCTATTGTGCTGGCTGATCGCAAAACCGGTTTGCTGGTGGGTATGGCCGATCCATCCGATATTTTTGCCTATGATGATATTCATAAAATTCTCAAACGTCCTATGAGTCTGGCGCTGGTGCGCGAACAGGAATTACTTAAAACCCTGGATATTGTCTATCGGCGTGAAGATGAAATTACTTCTCTGGCGGAAGAACTGGAGGATGAATTATCTGAAACAGATATTGATCTGGAACAGATGGTGCAAAGTGATGACGTAGAAAATGCCCCGGTTGTGCGTTTATTGCAGACTATCTTTGAAGATGCCATGCAGGTTAAGGCTTCCGATATACATATTGAACCGGATGAAAAAGTATTACGCATCCGGATGAGAATTGACGGAGTGCTTAATGAGCAGGTGATGAACGAAAAACGTATTGTGTCAGCACTGGTATCCCGTTTAAAACTCATGTCCGGACTGAATATTTCAGAAAAACGGCTGCCCCAGGATGGTCGTTTCCATATAAAAATCAAGCAGCATTCCATTGATGTACGGCTTTCCACCATGCCCACTCAACATGGTGAATCCGTGGTTATGCGTCTGCTGGATCAAAATGCCGGTATTCTGGATCTTAATGAAATAGGTATGAGTGAGGCGATTTTACAGCGGTTCAGAAAGATTATTCATCGCCCTCATGGTCTGGTACTGCTGACCGGGCCAACCGGTAGTGGTAAAACAACCACCCTGTATGCGGCTTTAAATGAACTTAACAGCAGTGAGAAAAAAATTATTACCGTTGAAGATCCGGTGGAATACCGGCTGGAACGGATCTCTCAGGTGCAGGTTAATTCCAAAATTGATTTGAGTTTTTCCCGGGTATTGCGAACCGCCTTACGTCAGGATCCTGATATTATGCTGATTGGTGAAATGCGGGACTCGGAAACGGCAGATATCGCTATACGCTCAGCCATGACCGGACATATGGTATTGTCTACTCTGCACACCAATGATGCCATCAGCTCGGTTTATCGGCTGCAGGATATGGGTGTGGAAGGCTATCTGATTGCCACCTCCTTACAGGCCATTGTGGCACAACGGCTGGTGCGAAAACTATGTGACAACTGCAAAACAGAGCATTTTCCGGATGAACATGAAAAGATCTGGCTGCAGGGTGCGGTTAAAGAAAATATAGAGAATTATCATTTTTATCAGGGCACCGGCTGTCATCTTTGTAATAATACTGGCTATAAAGGCCGCAAAGGGGTGCATGAAATTCTGGAAATTAATGATCAATTGACTGATGCTTTCCGTCAGGATGATGCCAGTGCTTTTGTCGCATTTGCAAAAAAAGCACCGGGCTATAATCCTCTGGTCAATAGCGCCCTGGAACTGGCTAAACAGGGTGTTACCAGTATTGAAGAAGTCCTGCGTCTGGCCGGCACCATAGAAGAACATTAATAATATAATTAACAATTAAATGTAAATGGCAAGATATTTTTATAAAGGGCGTACAGCCCATGGTAATGCAGTTGAAAACATTATGGAGGCCGCTTCAGAAGATGCTGTGGCTTCTCAGCTTATTAACAGCGGTATTACACCGGTTGAAATAGCTATTGTTAAAGAACAGCAGAAACCGGTCAGTTTAAAACGCATGCTGGGTTTAGGAAAACCTAAAACCGAAGAATTAATATTGTTTTCCAAACAAATGGCTACCTTGTTTAAAGCCGGTATTCCAATTACCCGGGCAATGAATGGACTGGCTCAGACCACACATAATGAATATTTAAAAGAAATTCTGCAATACTGTATACGTCAGCTTGAAGCAGGTAAACCTCTGTCCGTCGGTCTTTCAAAATACCCGAATGTGTTTCCGGGTGTGTTTCTCAGCGTTATGAAAGTGGGTGAAAGTACCGGGCATCTGGATGAAGCCTTTGAACAACTGTCCTTTTATCTGGAACGGGATAAAATGATCCGTGACAAGATCAAGGAAGCAACCCGTTACCCAACCTTTGTCATTATCTTTCTGGCTGCCGCATTTGTGGCTCTGAATATTTTTGTTATCCCGGTATTTGCGGGTGTTTTTGCAAAAATGAGTCTGGATTTACCCTTTTATACCCAGATATTAATAACTACATCCCACCTGTTTGTAACTTACTGGCCCTGGATTCTGGCCGCAGCCGCTGTGGTTGTTCTGAGTGTCCGGCAGTATATCAGTACCGATGTCGGGCGATTTAATCTGGATCGGGGTAAATTTAAGATCCCCTATGTCGGCGATATTATTCATAAAGCAGTTCTGGCACGTTTTTGTCGTTCCTTTGCACTGACCCAGCAGTCAGGTGTGCCCTTAATTCAATCCCTGGGTATGGTAGCCAATGCGGTCGGAAATAGTTTTGTGGCAGAAAGGGTTAATCATATGCGTACCGGTGTGGAACGGGGTGATACGATTACTAACACCGCAACTGCCACAGGGCTGTTTACTCCCCTGGTATTGCAGATGATTGCAGTGGGTGAAGAAACCGGTCAGGTGGATGAAATGCTGACCAAAGTGGCTGAGTTTTATGAAGAAGAGGTTAATTATAAAATCAGGTTCCTGAGTGCTCAGATTGAGCCTGCATTAATTCTGATCATTGCGGGCATGGTTCTGGTGCTGGCTTTAGGGATCTTTTTACCCATGTGGGATTTAATAGGAAAATTAAAGTAAATTGTAACTATTCAGCATGAATTCCCGTATCAGTCTATAAGGGTAATATTTCCGGGGCGCTCAAGTACATCATGTATCGCTTTACGAAAACATCCCTGTTTTCATAAACCCGGAAACACTACCCTTATAGACTGATACTCTATTGGAGTTTAAATTACGCTGAATAGTTACCAGTAAATTTATATAAATACATGGAATTATTGATGTGTTAAAT
>JALVAL010000470.1 GCA_027011205.1 Gammaproteobacteria bacterium | reverse complement strand
TGATCGTCAAGGCAACCTGATTGGAGCCAAACCACACTGCAGCTCCAGGAGTTAGCCTTTTTATTACTGGAATATCTGCATTGAAGTTGTCTTTCTGGTTGGAGCCAAGCAGGATTGACGGCTCACTGAGAGAATAGAACATGGCTGCACCGCTCTTTCTCTTGATATTCTGAAGCGCTTTCTTTTCGATTTGCACAAACCCATACGGATCGGTAAAGCACGTATCAATGTAGAACTTTTCGAGTGTAATCATTTCGCCTCAACACTTATAGTTGTGATCAAGTCGATTTTTTCTGGAGTCAAATCACTTTCCTTCAGTGCATACAGCCTAGTTGCACATTTGGCCGAGTCATAATCGGCACTCATAAAAATGGAATCATCATTATAGAGTTTACCAAAACATTGTTTTGCTGTATTGAAATAGCTGATGCTTCCATTTGCAATTTCAAGCAAAATTTTATAACGATCGCTTCCGTCGTCGTTCAAAATCACTATAGTTGCAATGGCGATATATCTGTAAATAGACATTATAGTTGAAGATAGAATGGTGTTATATTTGTCAATGATATCATCGATGCCGCACTGTGGATACTTTGAGTAATCGACCTTCTTGAATGAATCAAATTTGTCTGACAATCCATCGAAATCTTCCTTGAAGGATAACGGCTCAATGAAATCTGTTCCGATCAGAGCATCTATTTCATCAAATTGCATGGAAATGCCAGTGTCAATATTCGATATCTTCTCACCAAGCTTGAACCAAAAAAAATCACGCTCGGACTTGACCGTAGCAAGAAGATTCTCTATTTTTACGATCATATTAAAGATATGATCATACTGCTCAGACCCAACATCATTTTTTTCATTATCAACCATAAGCACTTTGCGCATTTCCAAAAGCATTTTGAATCTATTTGATGATGCACAATAAGCAATATCGTTTGATCTCTTTACGATGGCGACGACGCTCTCATAATCCATTTCACCCTCCTACGGTTTGAAAGTTACAATCTATCAATACAGCGTTAACGCCGTCGTCAATGACGATATCATCACCTTGGTTATTCATTGCGGATGAATCTGCAATAGTAACATCCGATGTCAACTCAAATCCAGCCCTGCAGCCGTACACAGAACTTTTTATCACTCCATTGCCGTTTATTTTGAAAGCACCACCACTGCCTCCACTGTCGTCGTGAATAGTGCAGTACTCCTTCGTATCACTGCCTTTTGCAACGACATTTGAACAATTTGCAAAATCACAAATACTGGACTTTGTAAACTCTATAGTGTCAAAGTTAAGGAATTTGCAACCATAATACTCTGCAACTCCATCACACAATATGCTTGCGGAATAGCCGTCCGGCTTTGATACGAAACAGTTATCAAAGTCTATCTTCCCGCCAGAATCTACGATTATGTCAGTCTTCACCTCTGTGCTGAATTGATTCATGAAAATGAATTTCGAGCTTTGGGATAATGTTGCACCAGAGCCTATTTTTAGGGTGGACTTCACATTATTCATGTTTCCATCGTTTTCGATAGTGCCTATAGGAAAACTTCTATCAACGAATGTGTACCTAGCAAGATCATTCAATGTATACGCCTGATCTGTGATCTCTATTTGGGTGCCTATAAATACAGCATCTAGACCAAGAGGCTTGTCAACCTTGTTTGAAACATTCAAATGAAGCTCAAACCTGTAGATATCAAGATAAAAATCAGTAGTACCGTTATGGCCTCCACCAACACTTCCTCCGTTGAGATTGGTGCCACTTATGAT
>JALVAL010000469.1 GCA_027011205.1 Gammaproteobacteria bacterium | reverse complement strand
AGACAATAATGCTAGATTACATCAAAGGCAATATTTTTCATTTGAACCAGGTCAGGAAACACTTGATACGAATAGCGATAATCTGGTTGATGAGCTGGAAGATATACTATTACGCTCATTAAAACGAAGATTAACTGCAGATGTACCCGTTGGTGCATTTCTTTCGGGAGGAATTGACTCAGCAACAGTGGTTGCATTGCTTTGTAAAAAACTGAATTTTCATGTGCAAACATTTACAACAGGATTTTCTGGTGTAGAGGAAAGTGAGCATTTGGCAGCACGTGAACTGGCTCAATTATTTGGGACAGAACATCGAGAACAGATTCTGGAACCTGAAGAAGTAATGCGATTTTCTCATGTTGGACAAATATTAGATGAGCCGAATGGTGATACTTCTCTATTACCAACTTATTTGCTCAGTCAATTTGCACGACAACATGTTAAGGTTGCAATTTCCGGTGATGGGGCAGATGAATTATTTGGCGGTTATTCCAGATATTGGACGACACTTAATGATATAAAATCAGGTCTTTCAAATAAATCGGCTGGTGAAAAATATTATTCGTCGAGGATACTGGTATGTCCTGAAAATAGTTTAAAAAAAATTCTCGGTACTGTACCACCGAGTACGCTTAACCTCTTTCACTCCCTTAGAGGTGAAATTGACACGGGAACCGGTACGATTTTTGATCGAATACGAGCTTCAGATGTCAGACATTATATGCCTGGTGCTGTTTTGGCAAAAGTTGACAGAATGAGCATGCAAAATGGCCTGGAAGTTCGAACCCCTTTTTTAAATATTGAACTTGCCCGATTTGTAGAAAAAATTCCCGCCCATGAATTGATTAATGAACATGAAGGAAAATTACTGCTAAAAAAATTAGCCGCCAGGTATTTACCTGAAAAGTGGCTAAAACGAAAAAAAATGGGCTTCGGTATTCCACAGCGACAATGGGCTGATACTCAATTAAGACAGGCAATGATATCATCTCTTGATAATCTGGATTATCAAGGAATGTGGTGGCTAAAAAAGAATGGTATGAAGCAGTTGCTGGAGACTTCGTTAAGTAATAATACCTCAATTACATATCCTCTTTGGTCTACCCTGGTGTTATTAAGCTATTTAAAATACCATAAGCACGTTGCATTTGATGAAGAGGGATTGTTTGTAGCACTGGGTAAAACATATCTTTCTGGATCAAAAAATAAGTCAATTGCTGTTTTTTCCAGTGCGTCAATATCACCACTGGCTAAAATATTACCGGATAAAAGCAGTGTGATCTCACCTTATGATAAGGTAGATAGTGCGGTTAAATTATCCCAGCCTGAAAACCATATTATCGTTCAATGTGATGAGTTCAAGAAACAAATTAAAACCGGTAAACAGGTTTATGTCATTGGAACTAATGATAATTTCAATGAAAGTATTGAACAATGCGAGCCTAAAATAAAACAAAAAATCAATTATTTTGATGGTGTACGCTGGTCAGATGAAAGGTATGAAAGCCATTTTTTTGCAAATGAAAAACCGGTATTATTTGATCCGGTTAAACGTTTTATTGTTAGCGTTCCAAGGCTAATGGATTTACTGTATTCTTTTAAAAATTTACCTGTTTTCCACTGGTTCTTTAATAAGCAGTATGATGTCAAAAAAAAACAGGATTTTATTTATGATAATATTGAATTCTGGCGTACTGACACACCTAAAAGGTCAATGCAACTGGTTGCAGAATTAACGAATTATATAAAATGGCGTATTACTGAAAAATGTATTCATATTAATAT
>JALVAL010000468.1 GCA_027011205.1 Gammaproteobacteria bacterium | reverse complement strand
TATCTAATTTATAACATGAGGGTTAAATGAAATACATCAACAATTTTTTAAAATATGCAGGCTTAAGTTTACTGCTGGCATCTTCTGCTTCATTCGCAGACAAAATACAGGCACAATCTCAATCACCAGCCACTATAAAACAAGCCCTTACTGATAGCAGTAAATTGATATTGACAACAGGAATATTTGACCCAAGCATTCAAGAATTAGATTTTGCTAACACTAACATCAATAGTGTGAACTCAAACAGATATGGTATTGTTCAATTTTATGACAAGAAGACAGATTTTAAATGGTTAGAGAAAAATGGATTTGTTGTTATATCCAATTTCCCTAACAATTCTTTTCTTGTTAATTGGTCAAACCAAGATAAAAACAAACTTGAAGATAACTCCAATATTCGATGGTTTGGCGCTTTCCAAACAGGCTACAAAATTTCTCCAAATTTATGGGCTATTAATAGACCCTCTCAAAGCACTTATTCTTTATCCATTCAAACTTTTTCCGATAGTAAAAATTTTAGCTTGAATGCATTGATTAAAAAATACTTTCCTCAGGTTAAAGCAACTAAATCTTCTATTCCTACTGGTTATAATTCTTACACTGTTGAGGTCAATGCAGTCGATTTGGATACTGTTATTAATCAATTAGCTGCTGTTGAAGATATTCAATGGATAAACCTTTACCACAAAGAAAAGTTTTTTAACACAGAAGCCGTTTCTGCAACTCAAGCCACTTCATCATCTGGAGGCACTGCATCTAATGACAATTATATCCCTGCAACTACACCTATTTGGGATCAGGGAATTTATGGTTCAGGACAAATTGTTGGTATTGCAGATTCTGGCTTGGATAGAAATGAAGATTGGTTTGTTCATTTGGATAAAGGTTCAGGAGTTGTGACTGCTATTACTGATGCCCAAGATGTTAATCCACCATTAATTGGAACACTTCATAACAATAACAAAATCATTGCTTATTGGACCATGCCAGGTGCCGAAGCTTATGATAATGGCACTTTTCATGGAACACACACTTCTGGTTCTATTGCAGGTGACCGATTAGGCAGTATTGGTGCAGGTCCTGCAGGCTCTGTTTCGAGCCCTTCTTCTCACGGTTACGACAACGATGATGGCATGGCTCCAAATGCCCAAATTTTATTTGATGATATTGGCAGCAACAGCGGGCTAACTGGCGCTGGTTCTATACCTATGTGGCAACAGGCTTTTGCTGGTGGTGCTGCTATTCACTCCAATAGCTATGGTGCAACAACTCTTGGAGAATATGTCGGATCTGATGCGCGAGCTGATGAAGCCTTGCGTGGATTAGAAGACATGATTATCTTATTTGCAGCAGGCAATGATGACGGGCAAGTCAACTCAACATCCTCTCCTGGCAATGCAAAAAATGTGACCACAGTTGGTGCCTTATTGCATGGCAACAGCAGTTCTGTTGCATTTTTCTCTAATAAGGGTCCTACTGATGATGGTCGTTTAAAACCCGACATTTCTGCTACCGGCTCGAGTATCGAATCGGCCGCAGGAGACTCAAATAACTCTAACACAATAGATAGCCCGTCAAGACGAACAACTAGTGGCACATCCATGTCTACACCCATAACAGCAGGATCAACAGCTCTACTAAGACAATATTTTACTGATGGATTTTATCCAACTGGAACAAAAATAGCAGCAGATGCACACACACCTAGCGGTCCATTAATGAAAGCCATGCTACTTAATGGCACCAATACTGATGGTGGATTTTTTGCTAATAATATTGGCTGGGGTCGCG
>JALVAL010000467.1 GCA_027011205.1 Gammaproteobacteria bacterium | reverse complement strand
CTATATCACTGTCCGGTATTTCCGGTCTGGATACTATTTTAAAAGGGCGTTATATCGCTGTTGATTCGGAAAAAAGTAATAAATCCAGACGGGATTTTGTTGCTCTGGATATGCCCCCGCCCCCGTCAGCAAATACTCCTGGACTGCATATCAAACTGAGACTGAATCGTCTTGCATCAGTAGATAGAGGAACCATTGTTTATTATAAGCAGGTGCCGGTAGGCGAAGTAACCAATTACACTCTGGAGCAAAATGACAGTGAAATACACGCATGGGTGCTGATTCGTCCGGAGTTTGCTCATCTGGTTAAAAAAAATTCACGCTTTTATAATGTCAGTGGTTTATCTATTAAGGCAGGTCTCAGTGGTGTGGAAATCAAAACTGAATCCCTGATATCTCTGCTGGCGGGGGGAATAGCTTTTCATACGCCGATTACAGAGCAAGAAACGCCACAGGCTAAGCATGGAGCAATGTATCTATTATACGATAATTTTGAAACTGCCCAGGTAGGAATACCAGTTGTGTTACATTTTAAGAATACTGATTCACTGGCCGAATACCAGACCCAAATAAAATACCAGGGAAGGATTGTCGGTACTATTGGTAAGTTGACCTATAATCATAAAGCTAATGAAAGTATTTGCATTGCCAGGTTATTACCAGATGTGCTTGAAATGCTCACAGAAAACACCCAGTTCTGGATTGTTAAACCCAGTGTCAGTCTGCTTAAAATTTCAGGGCTAAGTGCTTTACTTAAAGGCAATTATATCGAAATAAGGCCTTCTACAAAAGGTAAAAAAACCCGTAATTTTCTGGTTCATGAATCCCAGCCGCCATTACCTGTTAGTGCTCCAGGTCTGCACTTTACTATTGAGACTGAAGAACTTGGCTCGATACAAAAAGGTACCCCGCTGTTCTTTAAGAATATTCAGGTCGGAAAAATAGAAGGTTTTGAACTGTCTGAGGATAATCAGACAGTGCATTTAAATGCTTTTATAAAGCCTGAATTTTCACGTCTGATAAAAAAATCAACGCGTTTCTATAATGTCAGCGGTATCAATATAAAAGGCGGTCTCACGGGTATTAAAATATCCACACAATCATTGGCGTCCATGCTTGCAGGCGGTATTTCTTTTTATACTCCGGATTACAAAAAAAGCAATGTGCCCGCACAAAATGGTGATGTTTACTCATTGTATAAAGACTTTGATGATGCCAAAGCTGGAATTGAAATATCGTTAATACTGGAAAACATTTCCGGATTAACTGTCGGGGTTACGAAAGTTATTTATAAAGGAATTGTTCTGGGTGTTATTAAAGAAATAAACCCCGATTCAGGACGGAAAACAGCTACCGCAAAAATAATTATGGATCCTGTTGCTGAATTTGCACTGGTGGACGATACCCGATTCTGGCTGGTTCGTCCAAAGATTGCTTTATCCGGGGTTAAAAATCTGGAAACGTTATTTAGTGGTGACTATATTACCTTAAGGGTTGGTACCAGTAAGAAAAAAAGGCGGACATTTAAGGTGCATATGACGCGTCCGCCTCTGGATGCCAGCCAGCCCGGACTGCATTTAAGGCTTAATAGTTCGCAACTGGGTTCAATTAATATCGGTGCACCAGTAATGTACCACAGAATTAAAATTGGTGATGTGCAGGATTATGAACTGGCAAAAGACCGTAAGACAATTAATATTTTAATTCATATTTTGCCTCAATATATGGATCTGGTGACATCCCATACACGCTTTTATAATGCCTCGGGTTTTAAGGTCAATGTCGGGCTTTCCGGCCTTTCTGTGCGAACTCAGTCCATTGACAGTATTATTAATGGCGGTATTTCCTTATATAATGATGAACGTTATAAAACATCTGGTTCTACCCGTAAACGGGTTTCAAATGGTAGCCTGTATAAGTTGTTTGAAGACTATGATGCAGCAAAAATGAATGCCTTTTATGTTAAGGTGCAATTAAATAAGGTTAATAATATCTCCTATGGCAGCAGGGTTATTTATAATGACATTGCAATAGGTAAGGTAATATCAGTTAATCTGAGTAAGCGGGATCCAGAAAAAATCGTGCTGCTTCTGGAGCTGGATGCAATGGTCAGGCCCTTATTGGGGCAGCATTCCAGGTTCTGGGTAGTGAAACCTCAACTGGGACTCTCAAGAGTAGAAAATGTCGGTAATCTTATCAGAGGAAACTTCCTTCAGCTTAAACCGATCAAAGGTAAGTTCAGTGACTATTTTATTGGTTTGGAAGAAAAACCTCTGGTTAACCTGTCTGAATCAGGGGTTAATATCAGCCTGACTGCAACGCGTCTGGGCTCTATTAAAGTGGGCGATCCAGTTTATTATCGTCAGGTTAAAGTGGGGACTGTTATAGGTTATGAACTGGCGGATACTTCTGATCAAATCTTGATACATCTTTCTATCAGAGAGCGTTATCGTCCTTTATTGCGTGAAAATAGCCAGTTCTGGCATGCCAGTGGTATTGCTATGGATATTAATCTATTTGGTAAATCAAAAATCCGAACGGAATCCGTTGAATCAATATTATCCGGCGGTATAGCCTTCGCGACACCTGATAATGATGGCATGGGCAAAGTTCTGCCGGCTGGCAGCTACTATATTCTGCACGATGAGCCTCAGCCTCAATGGTTAAACTGGAATCCTATAATCCAGCTGGCAAAAGAAATGCAACAGGATTGATTTAACAGGATACTGTACAGCATGGCAGTATTATTAAAAGTTCAATTCTTTAAAAAAATACAACTCATCACACCTGGAAAACTATGGATCTTAGCTGGTTAGCAATTACTTTGTCAGAAACCGGATGGTTGATGGTGACTTTTTTTATGGGATTTCTTGCCTATAAAATTGGTTTGCCGCCCATGGTGGGCTTTTTATGTGTGGGTTTTATACTGAAAACCCAGGGGCTTGAAAGTACTGCTGCTTTAAGGGAAATAGCCGATCTGGGGGTGACTCTGATGTTGTTTACTATTGGTTTGAAGCTGGATTTAAAAAATTTGCTGCGTTTTCAGATATGGGGTGTAGCCAGTCTCCATATGTTGATTACGGTACTGGTTTTTACCGCTGTTTTTATATTTTTAAAACAGGCGGGAATCGGTAGTTTTGCCAATATGGATATCTGGACAGCAGTACTTATTGCTTTTGCTCTGAGTTTTTCCAGCACAGTGTTTGCCGTTAAAGTGCTGGAAGGTAAAAATGAAATGATGGCATTATATGCTCAGATTGCCATTGGTATTTTAATTGTTCAGGATATTTTTGCCGTTGTTTTTCTAACAGCGTCTACGGGTAAACTACCCACCATCTGGGCACTGCTGCTGTTTGGCCTGCCACTGCTGCGTCCGCTCTTATATAAAATTATGGATCAGGTTGAACATGGTGAGCTGCTGGTACTGTTTAGTCTTTTGCTGGCTACAGGCGGTGCTGCACTTTTTGAAATAGTCGGAATGAAAGCGGATCTGGGTGCTCTGGTATTTGGCTTATTACTGGCTCCTCATGCCAAGGCAGCGGAAGTATCAAAGACACTATATAATTTTAAAGATTTATTCCTGGTTGGTTTTTTTGTCAATATTGGTTTGTCCGGTGATCCCACAGTCGGGAATGTTATTATTGCCGGCATTTTGTCCCTGTTTATGTTTACCAAGGTGTTCCTGTTTTTCTGGTTATTAGTAAAAACCAGAATGCGCAGCCGGACATCTTTTCTGGTCTCTTTGAGTCTGGCTAATTATTCAGAATTTGGGCTTATTGTGGCTGCAATCGGTGTAAAAAATGGCTGGCTGGACAGTGGCTGGTTAATTTCTATTGCCATTGCCCTGGCCATGACATTTATTATAGCCTCTCCCATTAATGCCGGTGCTCATAGTTTATACACACGTTTTTCAGCTTATTTGTGCCGCTGGCAGTCAGCACAGCGACTGGCAGATGAAAAACCAGTGGCAGTGGATGGTGCCAGTATTATTATCTTTGGAATGGGGCGAATTGGTACCGGTGTTTATAATGATTTAAACTATCATTTTCCTGGACAGGTTATAGGTGTGGACTTTGATGCCGGAGTTTACCATCAACATGAAGGTGAAAATAAAAACATTATTTATGCGGATGTAATGGATAAGGATTTCTGGAGTAAACTTAATTTATCGGGTGTCTGTATGGTGTTCCTGAATCTTCCTGAACGGGAAAAAAATCTTTTTACCATGGAACAGCTTCGTGAGCATGGTTTTAAAGGGTATATTGCGGCTATTGCCTTATATGATGAAGATATAAAAATTCTTAAAGCAGCAGGTGCCAATGAAGTTTATAATTTTTATTCTGAAGCTGGGATTGGTTTTGCAGAGCATGTCAGACACAATCTACTCAATAAGGGAGATATTATTCCAGCTCCTGCTAATCAATTATCAGGCAATGATGTCGGGGACAAGTAAATTTTCCAGTTTGATAATTTCATCTTTGAGATGTAATTTTCGTTTTTTCAGGCGAGTGATCTGCATCTGAGTATGAATGGTTTTGGGCATATGATGGATAGCGTCATCCAGATCCCGATGCTCAAGTTTCAATGCTTCAAGCTGAGCTCTAATTTTTTGCTTATCGTCTTCAGTCATTGATTATTTTAAATCTCAGGCCCGCATGATTACCAGGAGCAAATTAGCTGTTTATATAAATAAATATATGTGACAAGTGTCATTTTTTAATAATAAATATTTTTATCAAGTAAGTAATTATCTGTTATGATTTCTATAAAATCAAGAACAGACAGTATAGTGCGGCTTATTTTCTGATTTTTCAGCCTTATGCTAACAAAAATTATGCTGCTTAAAGCTTTTGTTATCTGAAAGTTCTACAGCCCTGAATATGATATGGAGAAAGCTTAATGTTCCAGAAATTAACACCAGGCATTTTTATTGTGCTGTTTGTGACTGCACTTATTTCCTGCTCATCAAATACTAAACTGTATGAACACTGGAGCAATGAGGCCTATAGCGGCCCAAAATTACAGAAAGTTCTGGTTATCGGTATCTTTAAGGATGATATTAAGCGCCGGGCATTTGAATCAGCTTTTGTAAAAGAAATAGAAGCAATGGGTAAAAAAGGGGTGGCAGGTTATACCCTGACACCTCCCAATAAAAATTTTACCAACAAGGATGAAATTCTGGCAGCTGTTAAAAAGTCCCGGGCTGATGCTGTCCTGATCACCAGTTTTAAGGGTGTTATTGAAAAAGAACGTGAAGTACCACCGAGGGTTGATTATGTTCCCAGTATGGGGATGCGTTATGGTCAATATGGCTATGGTTATGGTTATCGGGGATACTATGGTTCAACTTATAATACGGTTTATCGACCCGGTTATACGGTAACGGATACTATTGTACAACTGGATACCCGGGTATTTTCAGTGGCTACCGAAGAAATGGTCTGGGCAGGTAAAACTAAAAGTGTTAATGCCGCTACTGCTGGGGAGATTGTTAAAGATCTGGCCAAAATTGTGGTTAGTGATATGAAGAATAGTGGTTTGATACAATAATAATAAATACAAATGCAGATTTACTTTAAAATCTTGCTCAAAGAGTAGATTTAATCTAGATTTATAGTAACTACTCAGCGAACTTAACTTTTACACTCTTAGTAACAGAAATACCCTGCTTCTGTTACTAAATTTTGATGAACTGAATAGATACGATTTATAATGAATTATACAAATATCAGCTTTTACCCAGCACCTCGTAAGGCATCGTTCTTAAGGTCGAGGATAGCAGAGGTGACAACTATTTCTCAAAAGCCTTGTCTTTTAAGGTGAGGTGCTGGTTTTACCGGCGTATAAAAATAAAGGAGTAAACTCTTGGCTAGCACGTTTAATGTCGTTTATAAAGGTTTAAAAGATGGTGTAGGCACCGCTGAATTTATTGACAGTTTTTGCAGTACCTTTGGTATCAGTCAGGGTAAAGCTGAAAAAATTGCCAGTGCCAGTACTGAAGTTATTATTAAAAAAGAACTCGAAGAAGAACGTGCAGCTAAATATATTAAAGCTCTGGAAGCATGTGGGGCAATTGCCTATGCAAAAGAAAATCCGCCAGCTGCTGCAGATAATGGTTTATCTCTGGAACCTATTGAAGGTGAAGAAAGTGAGCAGGCTGCAGAGAATGATACGGTTGAACGTGTTTGCCCCAAATGCGGTTCCAGTAATATTGAAGCTGATGAATGTCTGGATTGCGGGATTTATATTTCTAAATATCTCAGCAATCTGGAACATAATCCAGTTATTGAAACAGCTTCGGATGAAGGTGCTGATGGGGTTGCGTTTGACTCTGAACCAACCCGTCAGATGGATACTAATCCTTATGCCCCACCTGAAGCTGATTTAATTGAATCGACTGGCAGTACTGAACCGCAGCCGGAAAAAGTACCTGTCGGCAGTGGTACCGACTGGTTAGGACGTTCGTACTGGCATTTCAAGCAAAATCCATTTGCCTGGATAGGAGCGATAATTGTATTTATTATTCTGTATATGGTGTTGTCTCTGATACCTTTTTTTGGGGCTTTAGCTATCAGCCTGTTATCCCCGGTTGTTATGGCGGG
>JALVAL010000466.1 GCA_027011205.1 Gammaproteobacteria bacterium | reverse complement strand
CTGATAGGCTTCCGGCTGGCCAGCTACCATAGTGCCCAGACGAGGGATAATATAACGGTTATATAAATTATAGAAGGGACGCAGAGGCATCATTACTTTTGAAAATTCAAGACAAAAAAACTGACCACCCGGTTTAAGTACCCGGTAAATTTCATCCAGAGCCGTGCTGATGCTGGTCATATTCCTGATACCAAATGAAATTGTCAGTTTGTCGATACTGGAGTCCGAAAAAGGCAGTTGTTCTCCTGTGGCAGCAATATTAGATAAAGGAACTGACGAAGATTTTCGCCCTTCCAGCATCATCTCCATACTGGCATCAACGACCAGAACTCTGGCACCCTGGTTCATCAGATGACGCGCAATATCACCCGTACCACCGGCTAAATCAATAATAATATCGGAAGATCTGGCATTAACATGCCGGACAAAAACCCGTTTCCAGATCCGATGAGTTCCAAAACTCATAAAATCATTCATTAAGTCATATCGAGGGGCAACCAGCCTGAAAACACGTCGTATTTTCTGTTCACGTTCCTGCTCAGTCACGTGTTGCCGGCCAAAGGTATTGTCTAACCTGCTCATCTTGGATTAACCTGAAAAATACTGAATTATACCCGGGATAAGCCGGTTTGACACGTATCATAGATGATAACAGAAATCATCCCATACAATAGTTACATACTTAGTGTATTAAATATGAAGGCATTTTCAGGTCTTTTTGTGACATCGCCTGTTCATAACCATACACTCCCTGATGTTCTGCCCTGTTTGCCAGTTTGAGCGCCTTTTCATAATTACCTTTGTTCATAGCTTCCTGTGCCTTTTTAATGATTTTACCGGTGTCACGCCATTCACTATCAACTGAAGCGGCTTTTTTTCGCTCTGCTTCCGCAGCGGCTATGGCAATACCAGCATCCTTTTCACTGACTGCAGCCAGTATAGATGCTGAGCTCATACCCAGTATTGCAATCAATACCAGTTTAATAACTAATTTCATTTTATTCTCCTGTTTTATCTATTAACTTCTGCATTATTTGCGTGAACCAGGTCCATTCAATTCCAGACCATTGCTTAGATACGTCAGGAAGTATTCAAGATTACGGTACTGCTCACCCTGAGCTTTAAACGGCTTTGCCCTGACCTGCTTGTTACAGCCGGTAAAACGACGATGCAGTGTGCCTACCGCACCCCATTTGGAACGATAAACAGGGAAATGAGTAGTATGACCTAAAGCAGGACTCAGATTATCGGAGCGTATACGATTACCTGCATTCTGAATATGACAGGTCGCGCAGGAAAAATTAAGCTGACCGCGGCGAGTGAAAAAGAATTTTTTACCGTCTTCATATGCAGCCAATGCACCCGGTGCATCTTTGGGAATTACCACATGCGTCTTTTTACCGCGGGATTCAAAGGCAATATAGGCAAGAATATTATTAATACTGCCCTTTTTATATTTTAATAGTTTTTCACCATTGGCTTCACGGCACTGATTAATAGCCAGAGGCAAAGTCATTACCATAGCCTGCTTTTTATCCCAATGAGGGTATTTTTGTGCAATAGCCGGACCGTCAGGAAAACAGTCTGTATAGGTTTTACCATTGGCAAAGGGCTTTTCCCACATATCCTGTCCCTTTTCAATAGCAATTTCATAAGGTGGAAACTCTTCAATTGCCTCCCAGCTTTCCCGCCCTATGGTGTCATAGGCATAAACCCCGTTAACATATTCACTAAGAGGAATACCAACAAAACGAGTCTCAAAAAACTTTATAATACTTTTACGATCCTGCTCCGGATCAGCATGTGCTATGGATAGTGCAGACAACGCAATAACCATCAGAATCAATAGACTGATTATTTTTTTCATTTTTACTTCCCCGATAGTTATAGTGAATAGATAAAGTCAACAACCTTATCCAGTTCATCTCCTGTAAGAACTTCATACTTGCCAAATAAAGGCATAGCAGTTTCCGGGTTACGCTTTGAAGCATCCCAGATTTGTGCTCTTAATACCTTTTTATCAGGAAAACGGCTTTTCATCATTAGCAGTGGTGGTGCAATATTGCCGGGACTCACGCCATCTTTAATCATATGACAGGCCAGACAATTGCCTTTTTTTCGGGAAAAGGCCAGTTTTTTACCCTGTTCTAGATCTGAACCTTTTGCAGTTTTCTGCTCTGCACTAACGGCAGATGATGCAGGTGATAATAAAGCTGCAATCAGTACCAATGTGCCTGACACAGACAGCCCTCGTATTGTTTTAATCATCAATGATCTCCAGTAAAATAGTTTTATTTTTGACGAAATCCGGCAGACAACAGCATGCTGTTTTAGAAAAAAAAACGGAAATTTACCGGTGTCTATTGTTTTTATTATTAAAAAATAACGTAACTATTCAACATATTTAGATTTTACCACGGCTCAAGACACAATAGCTTCGCTACCTCAAAGAGGCGCACGGAGAATGTGAGCATATACAAACATGTGACCATTCCCATGTACCCATTGAGGGTAGAGTACGAAAATAACATACTCTCTTATTAACAGGGCTGGGCAAAAGATGTATACGCTGAATAGTTACAAAATAACTTGCACAACATCCTTCAAACACAAGGTGTTATCTGACAAAGGAGCATCAATGATGAGTTGTGCAAGAAAAAGCCATTAGCAAATTTTTACAGATTGCTTATCAGGCATTAAATATTATGAAGGGTTAGGAAAAAAGAAAAATTAGAGAAAATAATAGTTTTTATGGTGGTTTACCACCATACCAATAATGGCTGCAGTTTGTATTTCAGATGTTAAGCTGGAACAGCCGCTAATCAATTAATTTCAGAGTCAGTGCCATACGCATTAAATCAGACAGAGTTTCTGCAGCCATTTTTTCCATCACTTTAGAACGATGCGCTTCAACCGTAGACTGACTGATATTCATATCTGCTGCAATGACTTTATTGCGTTTTCCTTCAATAACATATTGCAGAACCTCTTTTTCTCTTGGGGTCAGTTCATTATAATGTATTTCAATATCCTGAATACGTAATGTTTCACCACGTTGTACGGCATCCTGAGCAATCGCTTTATGTACTGTATCCAGCATAGACTGATTATTAAAAGGTTTTTCAATAAAATCTATAGCACCGGTAGTAACAGCCCGAACAGCCATCGGCACATCACCATGACCCGTTATCACAATAATAGTCGGATGAATCTTTTCCGCTGCCAGACGAGCCTGCAAATCCAGTCCACTGATACCGGGCATACGTACATCCAGAATAAGACAACCTGGCTTATCGGTATCAAACTGATCCAGATATTCCTGAGCAGAAACAAAACTCTCCGTTTCAAGTCCCACAGACTCCATTAATAAAGTTAAGGCTTTGCGAACCTGCTCATCATCATCAACAATAAAAACGGTTGGCTGCATACTCATAGATCTTTCTACCTCTTGAATTGTTTGTTATCTGCAAGCAAAATTTTTAATCTCTGAGAAACAAAGAGTAGAATTTCAATTGACTGAATTATTATTAATTATTTTCACTCATCACGGGTAATGCAAATCGAAATGCAGTACCTTCCGCTGAAGCAGTATGTAAATATAATTGCCCCTGATGGGATTCAATAATACCCTGGCTGATAGACAAACCCAGTCCCAGTCCATTATCCTTACTGGAAATAAAGGGATCAAATAAACCCCCTATAATATTATCATCAATACCCGGCCCTGTATCCTCTACCGTCACAATTACCGCATTATCGCCAACCATTTCTGTGGTAATGGTTAAAAAACGATTGTCCGGAACACTGTTTAACATAGCCTCCACCGAGTTTTTGCATAAATTCAACAGCACCTGTTCAATCTGAATAGGCTGTGCCAGTACATCCCTGATATTCTGGTTAAGTTTGCGAATAATTTTAACGCCTGCTTTACGTGCTTCCGGATGAATAAATAGCAATACTTCCTCAATCAGGGCATTTATGCAGGTTTTAGAGCGTTCAGGCTGTTCTTTACGCACAAACTGTCTGAGCTGACGAATAATTTCACCGGAGTGTTCTGCCTGTAAACCAATTGTTTCCAGTACATCTATCAGCTTTTCCTGATCTGCCTGGTTATTTTCCAACATCTGAATACAGGCAAAAGAACTGGTTGCTATCGCTGTTAAAGGCTGATTAAGTTCGTGAGCTATACCTGAGGCCATTTCACCCATGGTATTTAATCTGGCCATATGAGCCAGTTCTTTTTGATGGCGGCGATTTTCCTCTTCCGCTTTTTTTCGTTCACTGATATCACGAAACACCACAACACTGCCTATCGTTTGACCCTTATGATCTTTCATCGGGGTACTGCTATATTCTACCGGAAAAGAGTTACCGTCTTTTTTCCAGAAAACATCATCAGCAATAAAACGAGGCTGATTATCTCTAAAGGTCAGATACACTGGGCAATCTGCTGCATGATGCACAGAACCGTCTTCATATGAATGGTGTAATAGATCGTGCTGGTTACCTGCCTGTATTTCATCCAGCTTCCAGCCAGTTATTTTTTTCATCGAGCGATTCATAAAAGTACAATTACCCTCCCGATCTACCCCGTAAATACCATCACATACCGAATTAAGTACCAGATCATGCTGATATTCCAGAGAACGTTTGGACTTTTTTAACTGAGTATTCAAACGTGACACCCAGGTACTCATAATCGTCAGCATTAATAAAAACAGAATGACAATAGCAATTCCTTTCCAGTATCGTTTAATAGCATCCTGCAGTGTAAACCGACCTTCATCTGCATAAGGCGGTAATTTTAACTGTTTAAATAATTCATGTACCTGCTGATAATCCAGCGGTATGGTCCAGCCGGCGTAATGGCTAGCATGACCGGTATGCTGCTGATTCATCTGTAATAAAGCAATAGCCACTTTTTGTGCCAGTTCATTCGGGGTATGCTGTAATTTACTAAACGGCCACTCAGGATAAAGCGACGTACTGTGAATATAGGGGAAGCCATCATAAATCACCGGATGAATAATTTTAAATTCATCCAGACGAATATCTCCTTTGGCCGCCATTTTCTCAAGAATCCCGCTGCGCACCATACCCACATCAACAAAGCCATCCCGAACGGATGTCACCACCTTATCATGAGTACCACCAAAGCTCAGGCTGGAAAAATCATGAAAAGGATTAATATGGGCTTTTTGTAAGACTCCCCACTCCATCTGAAATCCCCCCAGAGAAGTCTTATCTACAGCCATCACTTTTTTATGACGTAAATCATCAAGGGTATTAATATCGTGCCGTAATTGTCTGGTAAAAATAACACCACCAAATACATTCAACGGGATAGTGCCAATTTCATTATTCAGAGTGGCAATCCTGGACACTCGATAACGCACTTCCATATTGACATAAATACCTGAATTAACAAGTAAAAAATCAATTTTAGATTGACGGACTGCCGGTTCAATCTGCTCGAAATTCAAAGGTATAATTTCAAACTGGAACCCCGTCAGCGCATTAGAAAGATATTCTGCTGTGGGTGACCAGGTCTGACGAGTAAGCTCATCGCCCCGATGACTTAAAACACCAATACGAATAGTCTGAGATTCCGCCAGCACCGGTACCAGCCAGCTCAGCAACAGCCCCAACAGTAAAATCCTACGTAAAAAAATCAACAAAACAAATCTCTCAATAAATAAAACAAACCAACCAATAAACCTTACGACTTAACAAAAGCATAAAGACTATAAAGATCCTGTCATCATTCTACAATCCAGCAACCGCTAAACCCAGCACCTCGCTTTAAAAGACGAGGCTTTTGGGAATAGTTGTCACCTCTGCTATCCTCGATCTTAATGGACGAGGCCTTACGAGGTGCTGGGTAAACTTCTGTTATCTAGCAGCTATACTATGGAAAACCATAATACTCTATCAAGTTTTTGTCCATATAAATTCTACTCATTATTTTTAATAATAATCCACTATTAATTCTGTAAACTCAGTACCTCGCCTTAAAAGACGGAGATTTCGGGAAGAAATAATTTCTTTCACCTCTGCTATCCTCAACCTTAAGGACGAGGATAGCAGAGGTGCTGGGCAAATTCAGAAAATTAAAATAAAACCAATTATAAGTGCTCAATTATAAAGCACATTCAACCTGGAAATTCAGTTGACCTCGTTACGAAACAGACTCAGGTGCGGCTTTTTATTTAGCTGAGGGCTCCTATTTATTTAGCTGAGGGCTCTTTATTTAGCTGAGGGCTCCTAAAAGTAAAAGGGTGTTACAGGTTATTCTGGCTTTATTCGTATCCCAAGGGCACTTCCTTTGGGTGCATTTACCGTGCAGATGAAGTCAAAATGATCTGAAAAATCCTTAAGATTCAGTGCATAAGACTGTTATAGTTATAGTAGAGGGCAACTGATTTATCCAGGTTCAACTTAGCATCATCAACAAAAAGAGTTAGAAAATGACAGTATCCAGACGTAATTTTGTAAAACTGGCAGGCGCAGGCGTCGCTGCTTCCTCCCTGCCGGCCATGCTGCCCCTGAGCGCAGCAGCAAACAGCAAAAAACAGCCCAAACCGGAAGACTTTTACAACCTGCCACTC
>JALVAL010000465.1 GCA_027011205.1 Gammaproteobacteria bacterium | reverse complement strand
GGTAGTGACTCTGATAGCTCCCATCGCCATGGAAGATGGCTTACGCTTTGCAATTCGTGAAGGTGGTCGTACCGTAGGTGCTGGCGTAGTGGCTAAAGTCATCGAGTAAAAAAAAGTAGTGAGTTCCCCCCGCTGCTTTAAAAGCAGCGGGGAAGTTGTAAATGAATTATACAGGACAAATATATGTCAACTGAAGATCAAACAATCCGCATTCACTTAAAAGCATTTGACTACCGTCTGATTGACATCAGTGCTAAGGAAATCGTTGAAACTGCCAAACGTACTGGTGCTATGGTTAAGGGTCCAATCCCCCTGCCTACTCGTAAAGAACGTTTTAATATTCTGACTTCACCCCATGTAAACAAGGATGCGCGTGACCAGTACGAACTGCGTACTTACAAGCGTTTGATGGATATTGTTAAACCCACTGATAAGACAGTAGATGCTTTAATGAAGCTTGATCTTGCTGCAGGTGTTGATGTTCAGATTAAATTGAACTAAAATACCGCCTCTTATAATTTCCCCCGCTACTTCAACAAGTAGCGGGGTTTATCCGATAAGGCGTATGGGTAAGTGGACATAAATAGCCTGACTACCGTTAAAACATACGATTTATTATATTTTTGACTTTATCCGGCTCCCTGTTTTGGGGAGTTTCGTTTTGAATTAAATGGATTAAGTAAACGTTTTTTAAATACGAGTGCTGATCAACCGAAGTCAGCGCCCAGATTGCTTTTGTTAAAAGAGTTGGAAGCTTTCTGATAATTACAAATATATTTGAATCCTGAGCTTGTTTCAGGGTTTTCGATGCGATTTGCCGGTACTTTTTATTCCAAAGTACCGAGTAGACTGCAGGGTATGTTTTTGTATTTCAGAAAGATTATAAAAATACTCTATACAGCAAATTGCAGAGGAAATTAAAATGAGTTTAGGTCTAGTAGGCCGTAAAGTCGGGATGACCCGGATCTTTACGGAGCAGGGTGAATCTATCCCTGTTACAGTCATTGAAATGGAGCCTAATCGTGTCACTCAGGTTAAAACCTGTGATACTGATGGCTACAATGCAATTCAGGTTACCGTTGGAAATCGTCGTGCGAACCGCGTCAATAAAGCCGCTGCTGGTCATTTTGCCAAAGCAGGTGTTGAAGCCGGTCGCAAAACCGTTGAATTCCGTTTAGGTGATGATGAAACCACCGAATTTTCAGCCGGTTCTGAAATCAAGGCTGATTTGTTTGAAGCCGGTCAGATTGTTGATGTCACAGGTACATCAATTGGTAAAGGCTTCCAGGGTGGTATTAAACGTCATAACTTCCATCGTCAGGATATGACACACGGTAACTCAATCTCTCACCGTTCAAATGGTTCGATTGGTCAGAACCAGACTCCAGGTCGTGTATTCAAGGGCAAAAAAATGTCCGGGCACATGGGTGCTGCAAAATGCACTGTACAGAACCTTGAAGTTGTACGTGTTGACGCAGATAATAATCTATTACTGGTTCGCGGAGGTATTCCGGGTTCCAAAAATTCAGATGTTATCGTTAAGCCAGCTGTTAAAGCTTAATAGGGGATAAATTAATGGAACTGAATTTAACTACAGCTTCAGGTGATGCCTCTAAAAATACGCTAGAAGTATCTGAAACTGCATTCAATAAAGATTTCAATGAAGCACTGGTTCACCAGGTAGTGACTGCTTATTTAGCAGGTGCACGTGCTGGTACCAAAGCTCAGAAAAATCGATCCGCTGTAAGCGGCGGCGGCGCGAAGCCCTGGCGTCAGAAGGGTACAGGTCGTGCTCGTTCTGGTACTATTCGCAGCCCAATCTGGCGTAGTGGTGGTACCACTTTCGCAGCTAAGAATCGCGATTTCTCACAAAAGGTCAATCGAAAGATGTACCGCAGTGCAATGGCTTCCATTGTCTCTGAGCTGGTGCGTCAGGATCGTCTGATTGTATTGCCTGATTTAAAAATGGCAGGACCAAAGACAAAAGAGCTGGCAGCAACTCTTAAAACTCTGGGTTCTGACAATGCACTGATTGTAACTGAAGACTTCGATCAAAATATTTATCTGTCTTCCAGAAACCTGATTAACATTGAGTACAGTGATGCACTGCATGTAAATCCTGTCAATCTGGTGCGTTACCAAAAAGTAATTATGACTGCCGATGCAGTCAAAAAAGTTGAGGAGATGCTCAAATGAACCAGGAACGTATCTTCAACGTATTAATTGCACCGCATGTTTCTGAAAAAAGTGCATTAAATGCGGAATACAATAATCAATATGTATTTAAAGTCGCTATTAATGCTAATAAACCGGAAATTAAAAAAGCGGTGGAAAGTGCTTTTGATGTCAAAGTATCAAAAGTACAAACAAGTGTTGCAAAAGGTAAGGTTAAGCGTTTTGGTAAAATGACCGGTCGTCGTAAAGACTGGAAAAAAGCGTACGTTACCTTAGCAGAGGGTTCAACCATAGAGATGATGTCGGGCGAATAGCCGGGCTAAAGTTGAGGTAATAAAAAATGGCTGTAATTAAAAGCAAACCAACTTCAGCAGGGCGTCGTTTTGTAGTTCGCATTAAGAGTGATGATCTACATAAAGGCTCAGGTCACGCGCCTCTGCTTAAAAAGAAGTCAAAATCCGGAGGTCGTAACAATCACGGCCGTATCACTACCCGTCATATTGGTGGTGGTCACAAACAACATTACCGTGTTATTGACTTTAAACGTAATAAAGATGGTATTCCAGGCAAAGTTGAGCGCCTGGAATATGATCCTAATAGAACGGCCCACCTGGCATTAGTATTATATGCCGATGGTGAACGCCGTTATATTATTGCACCTAAAGGTGTATCAGCAGGTACTCCTGTTCATTCTGGTGCAGAATCTGACATTAAACCAGGCAATGCCATGCAATTGCGTGATATTCCGGTCGGTACAACTATTCACTGTATTGAATTAAAACCTGGCAAGGGTGCACAGATTGCACGCAGCGCCGGTACTTCAGCACAGCTGGTTGCCCGTGAAGGTGCATACGTAACCCTGCGTTTACGCTCTGGTGAAATGCGTAAGATTCATGTTGACTGTAAAGCAACAATTGGTGAAGTCAGCAACTCTGAACATAGTCTGCGTAAGTTAGGTAAGGCGGGTGCAACTCGCTGGAGAGGCATTCGTCCAACTGTTCGAGGCGTTGCTATGAACCCGGTTGATCACCCGCATGGTGGTGGTGAAGGTCGTACATCTGGAGGCCGTCATCCGGTATCTCCATGGGGTACTCCTACTAAGGGTTATAAGACTCGTAGTAATAAACGTACTGATAAGTTTATTGTACGTCGTCGTAATAAGAAATAATCGTTATTGAGGAGTATTAATAGTGGCACGTTCAATTAAAAAAGGACCATTTATAGATGGTCACTTAATGAAAAAGGTGCTTAAAGCCGTTGAAACCAATGATCGCAAACCAGTTAAAACCTGGTCTCGCCGTTCAATGGTAATGCCTGAAATGGTGGGTTTAACCATCGCAGTGCACAATGGCCGTCAGCACGTACCTGTATTAATTAATGAAAATATGGTTGGTCACAAGTTAGGTGAAATGGTTCTTACCAGAACCTATCGAGGCCACGTTGCAGATAAGAAGGTAAGGTAAGCATTATGGAAGTTTCAGCAAAATTAAGAAATGCTATGATTTCTGCTCAAAAAATGCGCCTGGTAGCCGATCAGATCCGCAACAAGCCTGTAGAAGCAGCACTCGATCTATTAGCATACAGCCCTAAAAAAGCTGCTGTTATTATCAAGAAGGTGCTTGAATCAGCTATTGCCAACGCAGAGCATAACGAAGGCGCAGATATTGATGAATTAAAAGTATCAACTATCTTCGTTGACGAAGGTACAACATACAAGCGTATGCGTCCACGTGCTAAAGGTCGTGGTAATAGAATTTTAAAACGCACCAGTCACGTTGTCGTGAAAGTCAGTGATAAATAATAGCGGAGCAGAATAATGGGACAGAAAGTACACCCAATTGGGATTCGCCTGGGTATCATTAAGGATTGGACCTCTAAATGGTATGCCAAATCTTCAGACTATGCCGATTTCCTGAATAAAGATATTGAAGTAAGAGCTTTTCTTGAAAAGAAACTGGCTCATGCTTCTGTCAGTCGTATTCAGATCGATCGCCCAGCGCATAATGCAAGAATTACTATCCACACTGCCCGACCAGGCATTGTGATTGGTAAAAAAGGTGAAGACATAGAAAAATTGAAGCAGGAAGTATCCAGACTGATGGGTATTCCGGTGCATATCAATATTGAGGAAATTCGTAAGCCTGAACTGGATGCTACTCTGGTTGCACAAGGTGTAGCTCAGCAGCTGAACGTCGTATCATGTTTCGTCGTGCGATGAAACGTTCTGTGACTAACGCCATGCGTTTAGGTGCTGAAGGGATTAAGATCAATGTTTCCGGCCGTTTGAATGGTGCAGAAATTGCGCGGGCTGAATGGTATCGTGAAGGCCGTGTGCCTTTGCATACTTTCCGTGCTGATGTCGATTACGGCACTGCAGAAGCGAATACCACTTATGGCATTATTGGCGTAAAAGTATGGATATTCAAAGGTGAAGTTCTGGATACGGAATCGGTGATGAAGGAAAAATTACTTTCCAAAAAATCATCTGAATCCAAGTAGCTTTTTACAGCTTACTCAGTAACTGGAACTTATCAGGAACAATAAAGATAGGTAAAGACAATGCTTCAACCTAAAAGAACAAAATTCCGTAAGCAGATGAAAGGCCGTAACCGCGGTCTGGCACTGATCGGAAATAAAGTGAGTTTTGGCGAATACGGCCTGAAGTCGACCTCTCGTGGTCGTTTGACAGCCCGTCAGATTGAATCTGCACGTCGTGCCATGACTCGTCATATTAAACGTGGTGGTAAAATCTGGATTCGAGTTTTCCCGGACAAGCCAATTTCTAAAAAGCCACTTGAGGTAAGACAAGGTAAAGGTAAAGGTAGCGTGGAATATTGGGTTGCACAAATCCAGCCAGGTTCAATGCTTTACGAAATGGAAGGTGTATCTGAGGAATTAGCGCGTGAAGCGTTTAAACTTGCAGCTGCAAAATTACCTTGCTCCACAACTTTTGTTAAGCGTACGGTGATGTAAATGAGCAGTGAAAACAGATTAAAAGCAAGTGACTTGCAAGACAAGTCAGTTGAAGAGTTGACAGGTACTCTGCATGAATTACGTAAAGAACAGTTTAACCTGAGAATGAGCCAGGGCAGCGGCCAGCAGGTAAAACCTCACCTTTTCAAAATGGTCAGACGCAATATTGCCCGCGTTAAAACCGTTTTAAGTGCAAAGTAACAGGTATCCGTAATGAGTGAAGAGATGAGTGAAGAAAAGAAAATAAGAACAGTAAGTGGTAAAGTTCTGAGCAACAAAATGGACAAAACCATCACTGTGCTGATTGAACGTAAAGTTAAGCATCCGCTTTATGGTAAATACATAAAGCGTTCAACCAAACTGCATGCTCATGATGAAAATAATGAGTGTGGAATTGGTGATACTGTAACCATTACTGAATGTCGCCCAATGTCCAGGAGCAAGTCCTGGCAGCTGGTAGAAATAGTTAGCAAAGCTAATTAAAAAACGGCACAGGGCATTTATCTTTTGCCCCATTTCGACGTTATTTGTGTACTCTACCCTCAAGGGAGTACTCGGGAGTGGTCACGTATTGACATACGCTCACATTCCGCCTGCACAAATGCCTTGAACTGGAACAAAATCTAAATGCCCTGAGCCGTTTTTATATAATTGATATTATAAGAATTACTATACAAGGCCGAAAATGTCATGCTATAATAGCTGGCTTTCCTGGGACCGCTTATATAAGCATTCTTTTATAGGTATTCTTTAATCGCATTGTTTGGAGATTAACAATGATTCAGATGCAAACGGTACTTGATGTTGCCGATAATAGCGGTGCACGAAGAATCCAGTGTATTAAGGTTCTCGGTGGCTCCCACAGAAGATATGCTCGCGTTGGTGATATTATCAAGTGCAGCATTAAAGAAGCCATGCCTCGGGGCAAGGTTAAAAAAGGTGATGTGTACAATGCAGTGGTTGTTCGTACCACTAAAGGTGTTCGTCGTCCGGACGGTTCTCTGATCCGTTTTGATGGTAATGCAGCGGTACTGCTCAATGCCGCACATCAGCCTATTGGTACCCGGATCTTTGGTCCTGTTACCCGTGAGCTTCGTAACGAGAAGTTTATGAAGATTATTTCACTGGCACCTGAGGTTCTTTAATACCTCTGTCAGCGGCAGTATTAAATAATTTTTAAGTGTACTTTAGTGTTGATATCATCAGATTGACTCTGCAGTGATCAACGCTGAAAAGACGTAAGAGAGAAAGTGATGCGTAAGTTAAGAACAGGTGATGAAGTCATTGTCATCGCTGGTAAAGATAAAGGTAAACGCGGTCAAATTGACAAGTTTGTTAGCGATGGTAAAAAGGTTTTGATACCTAATATCAATGTTGCTAAAAAACACGTTAAAGCAAACCCGAATAGTGGTGAAACCGGTGGTATCATTGATAAGGCCTTGCCTTTTGATATTTCCAATGTCGCTATTTTCAATGCTGATACAGGCAAAGCTGACCGGGTAGGTTTCAAATTTCTTGAAGATGGCAAGAAGGTTCGTTATTACAAGTCTAATAATGAAGTAATTGGCTAATCAGAATACTGAGAACAGGCCTTTGTTAGTAAGCCCTTAAGTATAAATGCAGGACAAGTTCGAATGGCAACTTTACAAACGTTTTATAAAGATACAATCGTATCTAAGTTACAGACGGAATTTAATTACCAAAGTGTAATGGAAGTTCCAAAAATCACCAAGATTACATTGAATATGGGTCTGGGTGATGCGGTAGGTGACAAAAAAGTAATTGAACATGCTGTTGGTGATATGACCAAAATATCCGGTCAAAAGCCCGTTGTTACCAAAGCAAGAAAGTCCATTGCGGGTTTTAAAATTCGTGATGATTATCCAATTGGCTGTAAGGTCACTCTGCGAAAGGAAAGAATGTATGAATTCCTGGAGCGACTGATCAGCATTTCAATTCCTCGTATTCGTGATTTCCGTGGTCTGAATCCAAAATCATTTGATGGTCGTGGAAACTATAGTATGGGTGTTAAAGAACAAATTATCTTCCCAGAAATTGATTACGATAAGATTGATAAACTTCGTGGTATGGATATAACCATTACTACAACTGCCAAAACTGATGACGAAGCTAAAGCGCTGTTAAGAGCCTTTAACTTTCCGCTCAAATCAGATAAGGCAGCAGAGGCAAAAGGATAATCCAATGGCAAAACAATCAATGATTCAACGCGAATTAAAACGTGAAAAAATGGTTGCCAAATATGCTGCAAAACGCGCAGCATTAAAAGCAGCTATGAGTGATCCAGAAGCATCATATGAAGACAGAATGGCAGCACGTGAAAAATTTAATGCGCTGCCAAGAAATTCTTCTCCTGTACGTCTGCGTAACCGTTGTCGTATAACCGGTCGTCCACATGGATATTTCCGTAAGTTTGGTCTTTCCAGAAACAAACTGCGCGAGCACACCATGAAAGGTGATGTCCCAGGTTTACGTAAAGGCAGCTGGTAAACACCAGGCCTCTGAATAAGAGATAAGGAGAAAGTTATGAGTATGAGTGATCCCATTGCAGATATGCTGACTCGTATCAGAAATGCATTAGCTGCAAACAAAGTTTCAGTTTCCATGCCTTCATCAAAACTGAAGGTGTCCATTGTTAAAGTGCTGGAAGACGAAGGTTATCTTCTGTCCCATAGCGTTAGCGATGATTCCAAACCAGTTCTGACTGTTGACCTGAAATATTTTAAGGGTAAGCCCGTTATTGAACTGATCAAAAGAGCAAGCAGACCTGGTCTTAGACAGTATAAAGGCGCCAACAACATTCCACAGGTATGGGATGGACTGGGTGTTTCCATTGTATCGACTTCTAAAGGTATTATGACCGATTCTGCGGCTAAAAAAATAGGACAAGGTGGCGAAGTATTGTGCTATGTAGCTTAATCCATTCTTTCTTACTGATAAAGTAAGTAATCTGGATTTGGCCTGGGGAAACTGGGATTTATACTATTTGTTGGTAACTTGATTAATAGTAAATGAGATCCTAAGTCCTCTTAGTATTATAGCCAGGAATTATGACACATTAAGGTGAATATATGTCTAGAGTAACAAAACCGGTTGCAATTCCAGCCGGTGTGGAAATTTCCCAGAACGGGCAGGTGGTTTCTGTTAAAGGTAGTAAAGGTCAGGTGCAAATGAACCTTCATCCTGCAGTTAATATGGCTATAGAAGACGGCACTGTCGGTTTCAGCCCATTAAATGAGAGTGATAAAGGCGGCTTTGCCATGTCAGGTACCATGAAATCACTTGTTATTAATATGATGACTGGCGTTACAGCCGGTTTTGAAAAGAAACTCACTCTGATTGGTGTTGGTTATAGAGCACAGGTGCAGGGCAGCAAGGTTAACTTGAGCCTGGGTTTTTCTCATCCGGTTGAGCATCAGCTGCCTGAAGGTATTACCGCTGAGGCGCCCAGTCAGACTGAAATCATCATTCGCGGAATTGATAAGCAGCAAGTCGGCCAGGTCGCTTCTGATATCCGTTCTTATCGTCCCCCCGAGCCTTATAAGGGTAAAGGTGTTCGTTATGCTGATGAGCATGTGGTTCGTAAAGAAGCTAAGAAGAAATAGTACTGACAGAGGCAGATGTAATGGATAAGAAAGCAAAACGTTTACGTCGCTCTCGCAGAGCACGTGCAAAAATAAGTGAGTTGGCGGTCAACCGTCTGACTATCCACAAAACACCAAGACATATATA